>JBDZVP010000022.1:0-25293 GCA_040255765.1 Sphingomonadales bacterium
AGGCGATCGAGGATGCCGGCCTCACCGACATGGACGAGGCAACCCGGTACCGCGCGGGAGTCTCGATCGGCTCGGGAATCGGCGGCCTTCCCGGAATCGAAAAAGAGAGCGTCAACCTGCACGAGAACGGGCCCGGCCGCGTCAGCCCGCATTTCGTTCACGGGCGGCTGATCAACCTCATCTCCGGCCAGGTCTCCATCAAATACGGCCTGATGGGCCCGAACCACGCGGTGGTCACCGCCTGCTCGACCGGCGCGCATTCCATTGGCGACGCTGCCCGGATGATCAAGGACGACGATGCCGACATCATGCTCGCCGGCGGTGCGGAAGCGACGATCTGTCCGATCGGAATCGCGGGGTTTGCACAAGCCCGCGCTCTCTCGACCAACTTCAACGACGAGCCTCAGAAGGCTAGCCGGCCGTACGACAAGGATCGTGACGGTTTCGTCATGGGTGAGGGCGCCGGAGTCCTCGTCCTGGAGGAATATGAGCACGCCAAGGCGCGTGGCGCAAAAATCTACGCCGAGGTGATCGGCTACGGCCTCTCGGGTGACGCGCACCACGTCACCGCTCCGCATCCGGAAGGCTCCGGCGCCTATCGTTCGATGGAAATGGCGCTGCGGAAGTCCGGGCTGCAGGCTTCGGACATCGATTACATCAACGCCCACGGCACCTCGACTCCGCTCGGCGACGAGCTTGAGCTCGGCGCGGTCCGGCGGCTGTTCGGCAACGCCATCGGATCCCTCTCGATGAGTTCGACCAAATCGGCGATCGGGCATTTGCTCGGCGGCGCCGGCGCGGTCGAGAGCATCTTCTGCATTCTCGCAATGCGCGACCAGGTCGCTCCACCGACTCTTAACCTCGACAATCCGAGCGAGGGCACGGAAGGCGTCGACCTCGTCCCGCACAAGGCGAAGGAGCGGAAGATCCGCGCGGTGCTGAACAACAGCTTCGGCTTCGGCGGGACCAACGCCAGCCTGATCATGAAGGCGGTCGACTGATGGTCGGGCGTCCCCGCCGCAAGCGGGGGCACAACCCGATTGGCCGGCTGTTTCGGTTGGGGCTGGCGGCGATTGTCATCGCAGCGCTGCTTACGATCTATCTATTGTGGTGGAGCGCGGGCCCGAAGCCCGGGCCGCACGACATCATCGTCGCCGAAGGATCCACGCTTGCAACGGTCGCGGACCAGCTCGACAAGCAGGGCGCGATCCCCGGCAATGCAACCACCTTCCGCGCGATGGCGAAGCTGTTCGGCTCGAGCGATCCGATCCAGGCCGGCGAGTTCCAGATTCCAAAAGGAATGACTGCCGCCGGTATTCTCGACCTGCTTCAGCACGGGAAGCCGGTGCAGCGGCTGATCACCGTCACCGAAGGCATGCCGTCGATCATCGTTGAGGAGAAGCTCGCCGCCAATCGTTATCTCACCGGTCCAATTCCGCAGATTCCGGAAGGCTCGCTGCTCCCCAACAGCTACAGCTACGACCGCGGCGACACCCGCGCCGAAGTGGTGAAGCGGATGCAGCAGGCGATGGTGAAGGCGCTGGCCGAGCTCTGGCCGAAGCGAACCGGAAAGTGTCCGCTGGCTTCAAAGGAAGAGGCTGTCACCCTTGCTTCCATCGTCGAGAAGGAAACCGGAAAGCCGGGCGAGCGGCGGACCGTTGCCGGCGTTTATTGCAACCGGCTTCGGATCGGAATGAAGCTCGACGCCGACCCGACGGTCATTTACCCGATCACGAAGGGCAAGCCGCTCGGACGCCGGATCAAGAAGTCGGAACTCCAATCCGACGATCCGTACAACACCTACACGAACGCCGGCCTTCCGCCCGGCCCGATCGCGAACCCCGGGAAGGCAAGCATAGAGGCGGTGCTCAACCCCGCTGAAACGAAGGCGCTCTATTTCGTTGCCGACGGCACCGGCGGGCACGTTTTCGCCGAAACACTCGCGGAGCAGTCCGCGAACGTGAAGCGTTGGTATGCAATCCGCAAGGCGCGAGGACAGATGTGAAGAACAGGGGAATCGCTCGCGGCCGGATGTTCGTCGGCGGCTTCTTGCTGTTCGCGGCAGCAATCGTGTGGGGCACCGGACTGTTTACACCGCCGCACGGAGAAAGTGTTGTACAAGGCACCGAGCACGTTCGCTCGGTCGTCGTGATCTATCTTCGCAATGCCGCGCTCGCGACCATCTTCCTCTCGGCGATTTCCGCCTGGCTGTTGTTCCCGGCGCGGCGGCCGCGTGCCCCGAAGCGCGACTGGGCGATCGGAATTCTGATCGTCGTCCTGATTGCAAGCAGCCTTTACCAGCTGTTCTGGCTTTACAGAATCGTCAACTAGCTCGGCCGCAAAGCCTCCGAAGGAACGTAGCCCACAAGCCGCTTGGGGCCCGCATAGCCCCAGGCCCAACCGAGGCTGTCGTCGAGCAATTCGAAGGTCGCTCCGGGCTCGATCTCGGCGATCGCCGGCGAATCGTCTTTCGCCTCGGGCCTAAGCACCGATGCAATTACAACCGGCACCGCGATCGGCTGAGCATAATGGGGAGCGATGACCCGCCCGGCGAGCGCGATGTCGGCGAGGTCCTTGCGATAGGCGTGGGTTGCCGGATCCGGCAGTTCCGATGGCCCGCTGAGCGCGAACTCAACGGTGATGGGCGAACGCCGCCTGTCCGATGATTGGTCTGTTGCCCGCGGAGGCTCGGTCGCTCTCGCGGAGGTTGTGCTTGAACCCTTCAAGGAAATCTGCCCCGTCCTTGGTCCTCACGACGAACACGTTGCGGCGGTCGTCCTGGTCCCGTTCGCGGCGGAGATAGCCGAGCCCGCCGAGCGTGTTCAAGGCGCGCGTCACGACAGGCTTCGAAACACCCAGCACCTTCGCCAGGCCGCGCACGGTGTGCGGACCGGGCGTCAGATAGACGAGCATGAGCAAGGCCATCTGCCGATTCGTAAGGTCGGGCTCCCCTGATCGGACATAAGCGATCAGTGCCCGCATCCAGGCTGACAGTGATTCGTCGGCCATTCGGTGCACCATCTCCTGCGGCTTGCGGCGCGTTCGTCCGTTAAACCGGCAAGGAGAAAAATTGTTGCAGGCAAGTAACCGCGAAACGGGAGTAATTTTTCAGGAGGCGGCCACGGAGAGGCTCGTCTAGGGGGCCGGATAGCGCTTTTGGAGAGCTTCAAACACGCTTCTCAGGCCAAGCGCTTCACCGCCTTTTGGCCGTCCCGGCTTGGCGCTGTCGCGCCATGCCCAGGTATCGAGGTGCGCCCACGGCGTCCCTTCCGGAACGAAGTTTTTCATAAACATTGCCGCGACCACCGCCCCGGCCATCGACGAGTTCGATGCATTGGCGAGGTCCGCAATGTCGCTCTTGAGCATGTCATCATACGGATCCCACAGCGGCATTCGCCACAGCGGGTCCTCGACTGCCTCCGCGCAATCCTCGATTTCCCCGGCGAGTGAATCGTCGCTGACGAACAGGGCGGGGAGGTCGGGCCCGAGCGCGACTCGCGCCGCGCCGGTCAGAGTCGCGAAATCCACGATCAGTTCCGGATCGTCCTCCCCGGCCCTGGCGAGCGAGTCCGCCAGGATCAGGCGCCCTTCCGCATCGGTGTTGTCGATTTCGACGTGCAAGCCCTTTCGCGACTTCACGATGTCGCCAGGACGAACGGAATTGCCGGACACCGCATTTTCGACTGCTGGAATCAGCAAGTGGAGGCGAACAGGCATACGGGCAGCCGCGACCAGCCACGCAAGGGCGAGAGCATGCGCGGCCCCGCCCATGTCCTTCTTCATGATCCGCATTCCGCCCGCCGACTTGATGTCGAGCCCGCCGGAGTCGAAGCACACGCCCTTGCCGACGATGGCGATGCGCGGATGGTCGGGGTTTCCCCATTCGGCTTCGACGAGCCGCGGCTCGCGATGCGGGGTTGCAGCGCCACCGACCGCGGCGATCAGCGGATAGCCTTCTTCAAGTTCGCCGCCGCTCGTAACCCGAATGTCCGCGCCGACCGAGGAAAGCCGATCTCGCACGGCTTGCTCGAGCTCCGCGGGGCCGAGCTGCAATGCAGGCGTGTTAACGAGATCGCGCACGAGTGCGGTCGCCTCGCCAAGGCGGATCGTCGCATCGATCAGCGCCGCCTCGGTACTGACGAGGATGCGCGGCGCGCTTTCCCCATCGGTCTTGCTGCGGAATGCGTCGAAGCGATGCTGCGCGAGAAGCCACCCCAGCGCGGCCTTGCCTGGCGCGCCTTCTGCGAGCCGATAACTCCCCGCCGGCAGAACGTCCGGGAGCTTTGCAAGGCACCATGGTGAAAGCGCGCCCACCTTCGCGACCGCCGCAACGACCTCGAAATCATTTCCGCGAGGAAGAATCACTGTCGCATAGCCGGTCTTGCCGTCGAAGCGGTTCGCCTCGAGCAATGCGCGGTCCTCGGCGGGCCGCTTCTTCACCCAGTCGTCGAAGTTGTCCTTGTCGACGAGGTGGATTGGATGGGCCTTCTGCCCGCGGTCGGCGACGAGTAGAGAAGCGAAGTCACTCATTGCGGCATCACGATATATTGCTCCCAGCGGCCGTTCGAACCGGGCTCGGCATAAGTGATCAACGTCAAATCTTCGCCGCTCGGGTAATGGAGCGTGAAGTTGCGGTTGACGAAGCCGCCGCGCAGCCTCGGCGCGCCGCGCGCCTCGAACGTCGGCTTGCCGAGCGGCGCCAGGCTGGAGCGATAATCGCCGAGCGTCGTCGCGTCGAAATAGTAATTCAGGTCGTCGGTGAACTTCGATCGGTCGATCCTGCCTTCGACCAGGGATTCATAGATGGATTGAACGTCATCCAGCCGCGGCGTCTCGGCGGTAAGGGCGTGCTCCGGAGAATCGAGAACGATCTTCTCGATGCCTTCGGTCAGCGTATCGGTAGCGCTGCTGAAGTCCGCGTTGGTGAAGACGACGATCGCAGCCTTCGAATCCGGATAAACGGTGTTCTGCGTCAGGAAACCGACCGCCTCGCCGCCGTGATCGATGATGTGCCGCTGCCGCTGGTAGGTGTTGACGACGCCCAGGCCATAGCCGTTGGTGCGGCCATCGGCCCGGAGTACCGGCGTCTCCTGCTCGACCCAGTCCTCCGCCGGGATAAGCGACCGGTTCATTCGCGCGATATCCCACTTGGCGAGGTCGGCCGCGGTCATCGACAATTCGCCCGCGGCATAGAGCCAGCCTCGCGCCGGCGGCTGGGCGATCCGCACCGGCCCGAGCGCATAACGGTGATACCCGGCGGGGAAGGCGGGCGTGTTGGTATTGTCCTGGTCTTTCACGCTGTTCATTCCGAGCGGCGTGAAGATCTTGCGGCCGAGGTAGGTAAGAAGCGGCTCGCCGCTGACCTTCTCGGCGATCATCCCGGCGACGACATAGCCGGTGTTGCTATACTGCCAGCGCGTTCCCGGCTCATAATCGAGCGGCTTCTTCGCCCACTTATCGACGATGCCCTGCGGGGTCGTCCGCACCGTCATTGTCTTGAACAGATAATCCTGCGGCCAGAAGTCCTGGAGGCCCGACGTGTGCGACAGGAGCTGGCGGATCGTGATTCTGTCGGCGCCGCTGATGTCCGGGAAATATTTCGCGACCTTGTCGTCGATGCTGAGCTTGCCCTCATCCTCGAGCAGAAGCAGCGCCATCGCAGTGAACTGCTTGGAGTTGGACGCGATCTGGTAGGGCAGGTCGGGCCGAGCCGGCAGGCCTTCGTTGGCTTTGCCATACGCCTTGTCGAGGACGAGCTTCCCGTCGCGGACAATCGCGATCTCGGCCGAGGGCACGCCCGTATTTGAAAGCGTCGCCGTGACGAGCTGGTCGATTTGGGAAACCTCGGCCGCGGTGAGCGGCTGGGCGGCGGCCGGAGCGGCGACAATCGCCAGCAAAGCAAGTGCGGTTTTCAGCATGGCGGGAGACTAGCCACGGTTGCGCCAGTGTCGAGTCCGGTCGAAGAAGTTGTTCGCTAGACGTCCGGAGACCTTTTCCTTGATTCGCGATCGCCTCGAAACTGCCCTTGCCAAAATAAGCGATCCGGGCGGCGAGGGCGCGCGCGTCTTCCTCTCTGTCTATCCGGATTCCGCCCGGGCCGAAGCCGACGCCGCCGACCGTCGCGCCCGCGAAGGCTCCAGCCTCAGTCCGCTCGATGGAGTCATCGTCAGCATCAAGGACCTGTTCGACGTCGCCGGCGAGCCGACGCGCGCTGGCTCGCGCATCCTCGAAGATGCGGCCCCTGCCGGAGCAGATGCTCCGGTCGTGCGGCGGCTTCGCGAGGCTGGCGCGGTGATCGTTGGCAAGACGAACATGTCGGAGTTCGCTTTCACCGGTGTCGGCGCGAACCCGCACTACGGGACGCCGGGCAATCCCGCCGACCGGACGCGCGTGCCCGGCGGCTCTTCCTCGGGCGCCGCGGTGGCCGTCGCCGACGGCATGTGCGAAATCTCGATCGGCACGGACACCGGCGGATCGACGCGAATCCCGGCGGCGCTGTGCGGCGTAGTCGGGTTCAAACCGAGTAAATACCGGATCCCAACCGAAGGCGCATTTCCGCTGTCCCACACGCTCGATTCCGTCGGGCCAATCGCGCGGAGCGTCGAAGCCTGCGCGAAGGCCGATGCGGTGCTGGCAGGAGACAAGCCCTGGCCTTTACAACCCAGTGCAATCGAAGGCCTTAAGCTGGGGATCGCCGCTGGGTTGCCGCTTCGCGACCTCGACGAAACCGTCGAGACCAGGTTCGCGAACGCGCTCGCTGCACTGAACAGCAACGGAGCGGCGCTGTCGGACGTTGAGACCAGGCTTTTCGACGCCATGGCCGAGGTCAATTCGACAGCGACCATCGCAACGGTCGAAGCCTACGCGCTCCACCGCGAACGGCTGGCGACGCGCGGGGACGAGATGGACCCGTTCATCCGCGTCCGCATCGAGATGGGAAAGCCGGTGCCGCCGGCGGATTATCAGGCCATGCTGAGCGAACGCGCAATGCTCGCTCGGGCGATGGACGCGTTGCTCGCCGGTTTCGATGCTATGGTGCTGCCAACGACGCCGATTGTCGCTCCGACATTGGCCGAAGTCTCGACGGACGAGCCGTTCAGGCTCCGGAACCGGCTTCTCCTCCGCAACACAGAGATCGCCAATTTCTTTGACCTTTGCGCAATTTCGCTACCGATGCGAGGAGAGGGACTCCCGACAGGCCTCATGCTGTTCGCTCGGCGCGGCGAGGACCGCAAACTGTTACGGATGGCTGCGGCGGTCGAGCAGTTGCTGGGCTAGGCCGGCACACCGAACAAATCGTGCTCGCCGGAATCCTCGACGAGGACGGGCACGATGTCCCCCTGCTTGAGGTGCCCGGAGTCGCGAAGCTGCACCTCGCCGTCGATTTCGGGTGCGTCGGCTTTGGAACGGCCGGTGGCGCCCCCCGTTTCCGGGTCAACCGCGTCGATCAGCACATCGATGGTATTGCCGACCTTGGCAGCCAGCTTCTCGGCCGAGATGCGGGCGGACAGCGCCATCACGCGTTCGTAGCGCTCCTGCTTCACCTCGTCCGGCACCTGACCAGGCATCGCCGTTGCTTCGGCCCCTTCGACAGGCTCGAACTTGAACGCGCCGACGCGATCGAGCTGCGCTTCCTCCAGCCAGCTCAGCAGATATTCGAAATCCTCGTCCGTCTCGCCCGGGAAGCCGACGACGAAGGATGACCGAACCGCGATGTCCGGCACGATTTCCCGCCACTCGCGCAACCGCCGAAGCACCTTCGCTTCGTTGGCCGGCCGCTTCATCGCCTTCAGGACCTTCGGGCTCGCGTGCTGGAAGGGAATATCGAGGTAAGGGAGGAGAAGCCCCTCGGCCATCAACGGGATGACCTTGTCCACGTGCGGGTAAGGATAGACGTAGTGCAACCGCACCCACGCGCCGAGCTTGCCGAGCTCGCGCACGAGGTCCGTCATGTGCGCGCGGACTTCGCCGCCCTTCCACGGCCATGCAGCGTGCTTCAGGTCGAGGCCATAAGCGCTCGTGTCCTGGCTGATGACCAGCAGCTCTTTCGTGCCGGCAGCAACCAGCTTCTCGGCCTCGCGAAGGATCGCGTCGGGCCGGCGGCTCTGAAGGTCGCCGCGAAGGTGCGGGATGATGCAGAAGGCGCAACGGTGGTTGCAGCCCTCCGAGATCTTCAAATAGCTGTAGTGGCGCGGAGTCAGCTTCAGTCCGGCTTCCGGAACGAGGTCGGTGAAAGGGGAAGCTGCGGGGGGCGCAGCGTCGTGGACCGCCGCGACGACCTCTTCATATTGCTGCGGTCCGGTGACCGCTAGAACGGCCGGGAACCGTTCGCGGATGAGATCCGCCTCCTTGCCCATGCAGCCCGTGACGACGACCCGCCCGTTCTCGGCAATCGCCTCGCCGATGGCTTCCAGGCTCTCGGCCTTGGCGCTGTCGAGGAACCCGCAGGTGTTCACAAGCACGACGTCAGCGCCAGCATAGTCAGGCGACATGTCGTAGCCGTCGGAGCGAAGCTTGGTCATGATTCGCTCGCTGTCGACCAGTGCCTTGGGACAGCCGAGCGAGACCAGCCCCACGCGGGGCGCCTTGGGAAGAGTTACGGTTTTCATCGGAAGGTGCGCGCCCTAATCGAAAATTGCGCCTGAATCGAGGCTTAAGAGAGGCGCGGCTCGAGCTTGTTCATTTCACAGCGCAGCGGGTAAGAGGCGCGGCTTTCACTTCAGGAGTGCTCGATGCGTATTGCGATGATCGGAACTGGCTATGTTGGGCTCGTTTCCGGCGCCTGTTTTGCCGATTTCGGTCATGACGTCACCTGCATCGACAAGGACGAGGCGAAGATTGCCGGGCTTCGCGCCGGGCGGATGCCGATCTGGGAGCCTGGGCTCGAGGCGCTGGTAAAATCGAACGTCGAGCGTGGACGGCTTCATTTCACGACAAACCTTTCCGAAGGCGTGAACGGTGCCGACGCAGTTTTCATTGCAGTCGGGACCCCCACGCGCCGCGGCGACGGCCACGCCGACCTGACCTACGTCTTCGCGGCGGTTCGCGAGCTTGCCAAAGCGCTCGAGGAACCTGCGGTTATCGTCACCAAGTCCACCGTTCCGGTTGGAACCGGCGATGAAATTTCAAAAATCCTCGCCGAAGAGGGTGCTCCGGAAGGGACCATAGTCGCATCGAACCCCGAATTCCTTCGCGAAGGCGCGGCCATTGCCGACTTCAAGCATCCGGACAGGATCGTCGTCGGAGCCGAGGACGAACAGGCCCGTGAGGTGCTTCGGGAAATCTATCGGCCGCTGTTTCTCAACAAGGCGCCGATCCTGTTCACCGGCCGACGGACAGCCGAGCTCACGAAATATGCGGCCAATGCGTTTCTTGCGGTGAAGATCAGCTTCATCAACGAGATCGCGGACTTGTGCGAGGCCGTCGGCGCGGACGTCCAGGAGGTCGCTCGCGGTATCGGACTCGACAATCGCATCGGGCCGAAGTTCCTTCACCCCGGCCCCGGCTATGGCGGAAGCTGCTTTCCCAAGGACACGCTGGCGCTGTTGAAGACCGCGGAGAAAGCGGGAGTCGAGCAGCGGATCGTCAGCACGGTCGTCGACGTGAATGACCGAAGGAAGGAATCCATGGCTGGCCGGGTTGTCCAGGCAATGGGCGGGTCCGCTGAAGGCAAGCGAATCGGCGTGCTGGGTCTCGCCTTCAAACCCAACACCGACGATATGCGCGACGCTCCTTCGATCCCGCTGGTGAACGCGCTTCTTCAACAAGGTGCCTCGGTGGTTGGATTCGATCCGGCGGCGATGGACCACGCGCTTCCGTTGATGCCGGGGCTGGAGCGCGGCGAGAGCGCCGAATCGGTTGCCGAGGGAGCTGACGCCCTGGTGATCGTCACCGAATGGGATGAGTTTCGAGGACTCGATCTCGCCGAGCTGGCTGATCGGATGCGTGGGAAGACGCTCGTCGATCTGCGCAACGTCTATGACCCTGAGGAAGCGCGCCGCGCCGGGCTCGACTATCGCGGGATCGGGCGAGCGGCGCAACCTTCAGCGCAAAGCTAGGGTCAGCTCCAGGCCGCCGCAGCGCTCTTCCAAAGCATATAGGCGGCGACGAGGAAAATCAGCACGGCGAAGACAAGGGTCAACCGATCCTTGCTCTTGGTCAGATGCTTCGCGAGGCGTGTGCCGAAGACGCTGCCAAAGAATCCGCCGAGGATGAACGCGAGGGCGAGCGCCCAGTCGACGAGTCCCGAAATCGCATAATTGATTGCAGTCGTGAGGCCGAAGGCGGTCACGCCGACCAGCGACGAGCCAACAGCATTGATCATCGACATTCCGGTTGCGGCGATCAAACCTGGCACGATCAGGAATCCGCCTCCGATGCCGAAGAAACCGGAGAAAGCGCCCGCACCGAGGCCGTAACCAGCCAGTTTGCCGGCATTTTCCCGTCCCAACCGGACGTTAGACTCTTTGCTTGAGGCCTTGCGCCTAAGCATCAGAATTCCAACCGCGATCATCAGGAGTGCAAACAGAAACAGCAGCTTCTGCCCATCGAAGGCTTTTCCAAGCGACGAGCCCAAGCCGGCGCCCAAGATTCCCGACAGCGCGAACACCCCGGCACATCGCCATTTTACGTGGCCTGCCCGGGCGTGGTTGACCAGGCCGGTGGCAGCGTTTGCCGCTACGGCCAGGGCGCTGGTACCGATCGCGAGGTGGGGGCTTCGAACGCCGACGAGATAGACCATGAGGGGGACGGCAAGGATCGAGCCCCCGCCTCCGACGAGGCCGAGCACGAAGCCGACCACTGCGCCGGAACCCATTCCGAGTAGATATTGGATCAATGAAAGAGTCACTGGGCGGCTCGCGCCGGTTGCGAATCGTGAACGATCCGGTGAGCCCACATTCCCGCCAGCATCGCGAGAACGAACAGCCAGGGCTGCCAAAGGCCAAAGCCGAGCGCCGCGATAGCTGGGCCAGGGCAGAAGCCGGCGAGGCCCCAGCCAATGCCGAAAATCGCCGCACCGGCCAGGAGCTTCGGCTCGACGGTCCGGTTCTGCGGTATGCGGAACTGCTGATCGAACAACGGACGCTTCATCCGTCTGGAGAGCCAGTAACCGATCGCAGATGGTATCAACGCCCCGCCCAGGACGAACGCGAGCGTGGGGTCCCAATTGCCCGCAACATCGAGGAAAGCGAGCACTCGGGCAGGATTGATCATGTCCGACAATGCGAGGCCAGCGCCGAAGATCAGCCCAACAACGATCGCGGGGACCAGACTCTTCATACGGAACCCCCGATCAGGTGCCGGGCAACAAACACCGTTGCGAATCCAAGCGCCATGAATGTTGCCGTGGCGGCGATAGAACGGGGCGATAGCCGCGCCATTCCGCAGACACCGTGGCCGCTTGTGCAGCCATTGCCGAGACGCGTTCCGAAGCCCACGAGCAGCCCTGCCGCAATCAGCACGGGAAGTGACGACGTAATCTGTATCGTGGGTGTCCTGATCACGGCGGAGACGATGAATGCTCCGATTGGGAGCGCGATGACGAAAGCAACGGCCTGCTTCCATGCCGCGCCTCTATCGGCGATCCTGGCAGCCACTGCTGCGAGGCCACTGACACCGGCAATCCGGCCCGACATGAGCAGGAACAATGCCGTTGCGGTGCCGATAAGAAGGCCGCCCACGACGGCGTAAAGGGGCGAGATCGGCTCGAGCATTTTAAAGCGCGTTCAGCGGCAGCTTGAGGTAGCGGACGCCATTCTCCTCTGCCTCGGGCAAATGTCCGCCACGCATGTTTACCTGCACCGACGGCAGCAGGAGATTGGGCATGTCGAGAGTCACATCCCGGGCAGTGCGCATCGCTACGAATGCCTCCTCGCTCACGCCTTCATGGACGTGCACGTTACCGACCCGCTCCGCGCCGATCGTCGTTTCCCACTCGAATTGTGTGCGATTGGGAAGTGCCTTGTAGTCATGACAGAGAAAAACCCGGGTCTCATCCGGAAGCCTCATCAGCCGCCGGATTGAGTGGTAAAGCTGATGAGCATCGCCGCCCGGAAAGTCCGCACGGGCCGATCCGTAATCGGGCATAAACATTGTGTCCCCGACAAACGCTGAATCGCCGATGACGAACGCCATATCGGCGGGCGTATGCCCGGGGACGTGGAGCGCAACGGCCGCAATGTCGCCGATGGAGAAGCTGTCTCCGTCAGCGAACAGGCGGTCGAATTGGGAGCCGTCGCGGCGGAACTCGGTTCCTTCGTTGAATATCTTGCCGAACACCTCCTGAACGATGGTAATGCCGGCACCGATAGCCAACGTCCCGCCAAGCTTTTCCTGCAGATAGGGCGCGGCGGACAGATGGTCCGCGTGCGCGTGCGTTTCGAGCAGCCAGTCGATCGTCAGCGCCTCCCGCTCGACGAAAGCGACGATGTCGTCGGCGGCCCGCGTCGAAGTACGCCCAGCTTTCTCGTCAAAATCCAGAACGCTGTCGATGATCGCGGCCCGGCGCGTGGCCGGATCGGCGACGACATGGGTCGCCGTGAAGGTCGGCTCGTGGAAGAAAGTCGTTACTTTCGGCCTCGCAGCGTGGCCGTCGGCCGAGCGGCGCACCTGCTCGGCGGCTACGGCGAGCGCCTCGTCTGTACTCACGTTTCAGTCCTCCTGGTTCGCGCCTGCGAATCTCAATCGCTCCGTCATCGATGATTGTAACCCTTGCGTTGCTCTCCGGGCATCAGACCAGGGCAGAAGAGGTCGCGGAGCAGATCCAAAAGCTTTTTCACCCTAGAGTCCGCAACCCGGTAGTGAAGCGTCTGGGATTCGCGGCGGAACGTGACCAAGCGGTCGTCCCGAAGGCGAGCCAGGTGCTGGGAAAGCGCCGACTGGCTGAGTTCGATCCGGTCGCCAAGGGAGCCAACTGACAACTCACCCTCAGAGGCCAAGTGGCAAAGAATAAGGAGCCGTTGCTCGTTCGCTAATGCCTTCAAGAGCGCCGTCGCTTCCGACGCGTTGGCAGCAAGCTCGTCGAGCGACATCATTGTCATATCCATAAATTCTAAATTAGGAGATTCTAATTAAATGTCAATCGGCCGCTGATGACTTCGCGCCGCGGGGCTAATCACGCGGAGGCGCAACTGTGCTATGTTCGACGCGTGAAGTGGGCAATCTATATCCTGATCGTCATCTGGCTGCTTTGCGGAATGGTAGGCGCGTGGATGCTTGGTGATCTCGACCGGCAGCATTGGAAAACGATCGCTCGCGGACCGATCACGCTTGCTAAGGCCGTGAACGAGGATCCGGCACGGGTTCCCGGGCTCGGGAACTGAATTCGCCCGCGTTCAACACGCCCTGCAGGCTCGATCCTTGGGCAGCCGGATAGTCCGCCATTCGAGAGCGGCGCCGTCAAACAGATACAACGTCCCTGCGACATCGTCGCCAATTTCGACGATAGACCGGATGGCCATCAGCGCACCAAAGCTTCCGACCGTTGCCGCCAGCGCGCCGAGCACGCCTTGCTCGGCGCAGGTGTCGCAATCGTCGCTGTCGAAGGCATCGCCGACGAAGCAGCGATAGCAGGGCTTATCGTCTTCCCAGCCTCGATAGAGCCCGATCTGACCCTGGAACTGGACCGCGGCCGCGGAAACCAGCGGGATGCGGAGGCGGGTCGCGCAGTCGCTCACCGTCAGCCGCGTCGCGAAATTGTCGCTTCCATCGAGTATGAGATCGTGCCCCGCGATCAGCTTTTCGACATTGGTGGAATCAAGGCGCTGCTGAGCGGCCAGCGCTTCGACATGGGGATTGAGAGCCCGCGCGAATTCCGCCGCCAACGCCGCTTTCGGCTGACCGATCTGGTCGTCGCGGAAGATGGGCTGCCGCTGCAGGTTCGATCGCTCGATCTCGCCGTCATCGATGATCGTCAGCCTGCCGATTCCCGCGCCGGCAAGCGCTGGTATGGCCGCGCTTCCGATCCCGCCGGCGCCGATGACCGCGACCGATGCTGCCTTGAGCTTGCGCTGGCCCACGCCGCCGACCTGGGGAAGCACGATGTGCCGGGCGTACCGGTCCAGTTCGTCGTCGCTCAGCGTAGTCACCGTCCCGTGCTTCCGAAGCCCCCGCTTCCCCGCTCCGTTTCGCTGAGTTCATGGGCCTCGACGAAATCGGCCCGGAGCACGGGCGCCGGCACCAGCTGCGCGATGCGTTCGCCGCGACGAATTTCGAACGGCTCCTGGCCAAGGTTGACGAGGATGACTTTCACCTCGCCGCGATAGTCGCTGTCGATGGTGCCGGGGGTGTTGAGGCAGGTAATCCCGTGCTTCATCGCAAGGCCCGAGCGCGGGCGGACCTGGACCTCGTAGCCGCGTGGGATTTCGATCGCGAAACCGGTCGCAACTGCGTGGCGCTCGCCCGGCTGCAATGTCAGCTCCTCGGCAGCGGTGACGTCCAGCCCAACCGCATCCTCGCTCGCGTATCGCGGGAGCGGCAGTCCCGTCCCGTGAGGGAGCCGGAACAGTTTGATCTCGATCATTGAAGCTCCTTGGATATCCGCTCGATCAGCCGGCGGGCGACCGCATCCTTGCTCATCTCCGGCCAGTGCTCCACTCCGTCGCGGGTCACCAGGTGAACTTGGTTGCTTTGGCCGCCCATCACGTCGCCGGAGACATCGTTGGCGACAATCCAGTCAGCTCGCTTGGCAGTCAGTTTTGTGGTGGCGTTTTCCACCACGTCGGAAGTTTCCGCGGCGAAGCCGACGAGAAGCCGCGGTCGCCTGGGACTCGCGGACAGTTCCGCGAGGATGTCGGGGTTCGGCAGAAATTTCAGCTTCGGAGGGCCATCCGATTTCTTCAGCTTCTCTGGCGATTGCTCGACACGCCAATCGGCGACGGCGGCGACGAGGATCGCGGCGTCTGCAGGAAGGGCGGTCTCGACGGCGTCCGCCATCTGGCGGGCGGTCTCGACGTCCACGCGGTTCACCCCTTCCGGCGTTTCCAGCGACACGGGACCGGCGATCAGAGTCACCCGAGCGCCGGCCTTGGCAGCAGCTGCCGCAATTGCAAAGCCCTGCCGCCCCGAAGACCGGTTGGCGATCACCCGAACCGGGTCGATCGGCTCGTGGGTCGGGCCGGCGGTGACAAGGACGTGCTTGCCTTCAAGGCTCACTTCAGCAGGTCACCGATGGCGTCGACGATCTGCTGCGGCTCCGGAAGCCGGCCGGGACCGAACTCCCCGCAAGCCATCTCGCCCTCGGCGGGGTCGATCACCCGAATCCCGTCCGCCTTGAGCTGGGCGATGTTGCGCTGGGTCGCGGCGTGTTGCCACATCCGGACATTCATCGCCGGAGCGACCACGACGGGCTTGTCGGTAGCGAGCAGAAGGGTGGTCGCAAGATCATCGGCCATTCCCGCCGCCATCTTGGCGAGCAGGTCGGCAGTTGCGGGGCAGACCAGCACGAAATCTGCCGCCCGCGACAGCTGGACATGCCCGATTTCGACCTCGTCCTTCAGCTCCCAAAGCGAACTGTAAACCGGGCTTTCGGCGAGCGTCCCGAGGCTCATCGCGGTTACGAAATGCTCGCCGCCCTTCGTCAGAACCGGCGCGACATCGTGGCCGGCCTTCTTGAGCAGTCGGACCAGCTCCAGCGACTTGTACGCCGCGATCCCGCCGCCAACGATTAGGAGCACCTTGGCCATGATTGCAGCCTTTGCCCGTCCTTCCTTGCGGAGTCGAGTGAGGTGGAGGCGTGGCACCAGTTCGATGCGACTGCGTTATGACGGCCATGAACCAGTTCTTCACCCGTATCTCGAGCCGTATCTCAGCCTACGCGGGTAAAGCCATTACCTTTCTTCTGGCGGTACTGATCATCGTCGTTTGGGGCATCAGCGGGCCGCTTTTCGGCTTTTCGGATACGTGGCAACTGGTCGTGAACACCGGTACCACGATTGTGACCTTCCTGATGGTGTTCCTAATCCAGAATAGCCAGAATCGGGACTCGGCTGCGCTCCAGGCGAAGCTCGACGAGCTTTTACGCGCCGTGGAAGGCGCCCGCGAGCACGACTTTGTCGGTGTCGAGCATTTGACCGATGACCAGATCGAGAAAATCCGCGAAATCGTCGAGAAGGACAGCAATTCGAACCATCGCAATGGCGCGCAGACCACTTCACACGGAAGTTCCGCGGCAGTTTCCTAGCCGGTTCAAATGATCCAGGTCAGAAGCGCGCCCGCGCCCGCTGCTGCGGCCGCTACGAGCGCATAGCCCCACCATCGGGCCGGCCGCACCGGCTCGATCTCTGGAAGCGGCGGTGCCGGAGGCGCTGCTCCCGGAGGCGGGTAATAGAAGTCGAGCCGGTTGATGAGGTCGGGGATCTTCTTCACCGCCCTGACAGCGTCTACGATCCGATCCGCATAATAAGCTTCGGGCCCGAGTTCCGAGCGCATCCACTCGCGCAGAAACGGCTCCGCGGTCTCCCACATGTTGATGTCGGGATCGAGCTTGCTTGCGACGCCCTCGTTCATGACGATCGACTTCTGCAGCAGGAGCAGGTGCGGCTGGGTCGGCATGTCGAAATCGCGGGTGATCGAGAACAGGCTCTCGAGCATTCGGCCGACCGAGATTTCCTTGACCGGAAGGCCCCGGATCGGCTCGCCGGCGGCTCTTAGCGCGGTCGCGAATTCCGCGACGCTGTGGTGGGCCGGCACATATTGAGCCTCGAAGTGGATTTCCGCGACGCGGCGGTAATTGCCGGTGATCAGGCCGTAAAGAATCTCCGCCAGCCAGACCCGTGCCCGCCGGTCGATCCGGCCCATGATCCCGAAATCGATGGCGGCGATGCGGCCATCGGGAAGAGCGAACAGATTGCCGTGGTGGAGGTCGGCGTGGAAGAAGCCGTCGACGATCGCTTGCCGGAGGAAGGCGCGGACGAGCGTCGCCGCGAGCGCGCTGCAATCCTGCCCTTCGGCGATCAGCGCGTCCCGGTCATTCAGTTTGATTCCGGGTAGCCATTCCAGGGTCAGAACCCGGCGGGCGGTGCGGCGCCAATCGATCTCGGGCACATAATAGCCGGGCTCGGCGACCATGTTCTCCTTGAGTTCGGAAGCGGATGCTGCCTCGCGCTGGAGGTCGAGCTCGCGTGCTGTCCATTGTTTGAACTGGGCGACCACGAGCCGGGGCCGGAGCCGTGCCGCTTCGCCTCCCAGGGCCTCCACCTGCGCGGCGGTCCACTCGTAAGTGTCGATCGAGCGAGCAAAATCTTCCTCGATGCCGGGGCGGAGCACCTTCACCGCGACGTCGCGCCCGTCGGTGGTTGTCGCGCGATGGACCTGGGCGATGGAGGCAGCGCCGATCGGCTCGGGATCGAACGAGCTGTAAAGGTGATCGAGCGGAGCTCCGAATGCTCGTTCGACCTCCGCCTTGATCGCCGCGAAGGGCGCGGGCGGAAGGTTGTCCTGAAGCTTCGACAAATTGTCCGCGGCTTCGGCGCCGACGAGGTCGGGCCTGGTCGAAAGCGTCTGCCCAAGCTTGATCGCGGGCGGGCCGATTTCTTCGAGCGCGGCGGCGTAATCCGGATGAGCCGGAGTGCGCGCGCCGAAGCGGGCGATTCGAGCCACCCGCCGAACCACGGGCGGAGTCAGCGGATCCTTCTCGATCCCCGTCAATGCTCCGTGGCGGGCAAGAGTGCGGCCCCACTTCAAAAGCCGCCACAAATGAACGGGCGAGGCGGTCACCTCAGATTTTCCAGCCCGACCAGATGCAAACCAGTCCGCCCAGAATCGGTTCGACTTTCGTCTGGCTGAACCCGGCATCCGCGACCATGCTGCGGAATTGCTCCGGTTTGGGGAAGCGGCGGATCGACTGGACCAGATAGCGGTAACTGTCCTCGTCGCGCGCGACGACCTTGCCGATGCGCGGGATGAACATGTCGGAATACCGCTCATAGAGATCGGCGAATCCGGGCCACTCGCTGGTCGAGAACTCAAGGCAGAAAAAGCGGCCCCCGTGGCGAAGCACCCGGTGAGCCTCCTTCAAGGCCGCCGGGATGTCGGTGACGTTCCTGATCCCGAACGCGATCGTGTAGGCATCGAAACTGGAGTCCTCGAAAGTGAGCGCTTCCGCGTTTTCCTGTTTCCACGACAGGCCTTCCAGCCCGCGGGCCCTGGCGCGCTCCATCCCGACCGCGAGCATGTCGGCGTTGATATCGGAAACCGTGACCTTCGCGCCGTGGCTCGCCATCCGGAAGGCGATGTCGCCGGTCCCGCCTGCCATGTCGAGAATTTGCTCGCCCCGCCTCGGCTTTACTCGCGAGACGAAGCGGTCCTTCCACCGCCGGTGAAGACCGCCTGACATGAGGTCGTTCATCAGGTCGTAGCGCCCGGCAACGGAGCTGAATACCCGGCCCACGCGCCGGGTCTTTTCTTCCGGGCTGACGACCGCGTCGCCGAAATTCACCTGATCGCTCATAGCCTCGCCTCTAGCGGCCTTGGCGAGCGTCCGCCATATCGCAGGGGTGCCGGAACTTCCCGAAGTCGAAACAACGGTCCGAGGCCTCGAAAAGGTGTTGCTCGGAAAGCGGATTGCCCGCGTCGAGCTGCGTCGCGGCGACCTTCGGCGGGCGTTCCCGCCCGACCTAAGGCAACGGCTGACCGGCGCTACGGTGACCGGTCTCGGACGGCGCGGCAAATACGGGCTGATCCATGCGGACCGTGGCGACACCCTGGTCTTCCACCTCGGAATGTCCGGCAAGTGGCGGATCGACCCCTGCGAGGTTCAGGCCCACGATCACCTGGTGGTCGAGACGGGGGAGGGGAGGCGGCTCGTTCTGAACGATCCGCGCCGCTTCGGATCGGTCGACCTCGTCGCGACCGAGTCTGTCGAGAGCTGGGGTCCGATCCGCGAGCTTGGGCCGGAACCCACGCGGCTCGACACAGCCGCGCTTCGCGAGCGGCTTCGCGGAAGGAAGGCTCCGATCAAGACGGTCCTCCTGGACCAGGGAGTCGTCGCCGGGCTCGGCAACATCTACGTCTGCGAGGCGCTCCACCGGGCCCACATTGGTCCGCGCCGGTCCGCTGGCCGGCTCTCCATTGACAGAGTCGAGCAGCTGGTGGGCGCGATCGGAGAGGTCATTGCCGAAGCAATCGAAGCGGGCGGATCGACATTGCGCGATTTCGCCCGGCCCGATGGCGAACTCGGCTATTTCTCGAAGCGGTTCGCAGTCTATGATCGCGAAGGGCAGCGCTGCTCCTGCGGCGGGACGGTTCGGCGTATCGTGCAAGGCGGGCGTTCGACCTTCTATTGCCCCAAATGCCAGCGTTGACCCGAATCGCCAGTCCCTGTAGGGGAGCGCCCATATCGGCGCGGGGGTCCATCCTCCGGCGCCGCTTTTTCATGAACCGAGGAACTCTGTAACAATGGCGAATACGCCGCAAGCCAAGAAGCGAATCCGTCGCAACGCGAATCGCGCAACCATCAATCATGCGCGAATCAGCCGCATCCGCACGTTCGTGAAGCAGGTCGAATCGGCTCTCGCTGCCGGAAAAAAGAAGGAAGCGGCTGAGGCGCTCAAAATGGCACAGCCGGAACTGGCTCGCGGGGTCGCTCGCGGAGTCATCCACAAGAATACGGCGTCCCGCAAATTGTCGCGCCTGTCCAAGAGGGTTGCTGCGCTGGGCTGATACCGCCTCGCAAAAACGCTCTCTAAATGGGCTGCCGGTTGATCCGGCGGCCCTTTTCATTTGTGGTTTTCAAAAAAGGTAGGAATCTCCGCGATTCGCGCGATGAGCGCAAATTTAACCACAGTATAATTGGCGGATTTCCGGGGTTTTAGCGGGTTCCCCTCACTTTTCCGTGTCAAGATCATTTATTTCACTTTTGCGAAAAATCTGGTCTTGAAACCTCGCTCCGAGCCTTTCACAAACAGCGTTCCGAGGCGCGAATCCGCGCCGGGGGCAAGAGAGACGAGAGGCCGTTGGGCGCGCGACTCGCATCGCGGGCAACGCGACTTCTTTGTCTCCGCCAGGGGCAAGCTCAGGGAGGCGCCAGCCAGTGCAGGGCGGACGGACGGACTCATGCCAGATCGATGACTCGAAAGTCGTCGCACCGCTTGAAGCAGCGTGGGATTCGATTCGGACCGGCCTTCGCCGGGACCTTGGCGCGCGCACGTTCGACGGGTGGCTGAAGCCGGCCGAGCTCGGCGGGTTCGACCCCGAGAGCGGCTCCCTCGATCTCGTCATGCCGAGCCAGTTCATGGCCGACTGGGTCCGCTCACATTTCGGAGAGCGGCTGGCGCTTGCGTGGAGAACGACCCTTCCCATCGTTCGCGATGTCCGAATCGTCACAACCGCCGACGCTCCCCGGCCGTCACCCGTGCTGGTCCTTGAAGAAGCTCCGGCAAGGCCGGAACGCGATCCTTCGGCGCCCAACTTCGATCCCCGGTACCGGTTCGAAAGCTTCGTCGTCGGCAAGGCCAATGAAGTCGCGGCGACCGCGGCGCGGACGCTTGCGACCGCCGACCAGGTCAGCTTCAATCCGCTCTTCATCCACGGCGGCACCGGGCGCGGGAAAACCCATCTTCTCCATGCCATCGGCCATACCTTTGGCGAACGCTTTCCGGCGGCTCGGATCGTTTCGATGTCGGCGGAAAAGTTCATGGTCGAGTTCATCCGCGCGCTGAAGGAAAACGATACGATCGGCTTCAAGAGCCGGCTTCGCGGCGCCGACCTTCTTCTGATCGACGACGTCCAGTTCATCGCCGGCAAGGATTCGACGCAGGAAGAATTCTTCCACACGATGAACGAGATCATCGGGGCCGGGAAAAGGCTTGTGATAACCTCCGACCGGGCGCCGCAGGACCTCGACGGAATCGCTCCGCGAATCCTGTCGCGGCTGTCGTGGGGCCTGGTCGCCGACATCAATTCGGCCGATTTCGAGCTTCGCTACAACATCATTGTCGCCAAGCTCGCGCTGCTTCCGGCGGTCGAGATGCCGCGCAATGTCATCGAATTCCTCGCGCGCCGGGTGACCTCCAGCGTTCGCGAGCTGGAAGGCGCCCTCAACCGCATCGCCGCTTATGCGATGATGACCGGGCGCGAGATCGACATTGCCTTCGTCGAGGAAGTGCTTGCGAACGTGCTTCGCGCCAACCAGCGGCGAATTTCGATCGACGAAATCCAGACCCAGGTCGCCGAACATTACCGGATTCGCAAAGCGGAGATGACCTCCGCACGTCGTGCCCGCGAAGTTGCCCGTCCGCGGCAAGTTGCGATGTACCTGTCGAAGCAGCTCACTCCGAAGTCGCTTCCCGATATCGGCCGGCGTTTTGGCGGCCGCGATCACACCACGGTGATCCACGCGGTCCGGCAAATCGAAAAGCTCCGCGCGGCCGATTCCGAGCTCGACGCCGATATCCGCCTCCTGACCCGGCAGCTCGAAGGGTAAGCGGCTTAGCGAACCGCCGAGGGCAGTCAGGACCTGGTTTCGCGTCTTGCGGCTGCCGGGATTAAGCAGCGGAAAGATCGTGCGGTGGATGGACTGGCGTCCGGGCTTCGCTGCCCGGGCGCCTTTTATTTGCGCGATTGGAGGGCTTCGGAGAACACTTCCGCGAGGGTGGCAAGCCGATAGGGCTTCAGGATGACGGGGCGTCCGCCGGCGCCTGTGTGGGCGATTTCCTCGCTGTAGCCGGTGGCAAGCACCACTGGCAGGCCCGGCTTCTCCCGATTGAGGATCTCGGCGAGTTTCAGGCCGCCCATGCCGGGCATCACGACGTCGGAGAAAACCAGGTCGAAGTCTTGCGCCCGGGCGAGGTCCAGCGCTTCCTCTCCCGACGACGCTCGCGTTATCTTGTGGCCGAGCTCGCTCAATAAAGCCTCGGCAAAATTCGCGACTTCGGAATTATCTTCGACGACCAGGATGGAGGAAGACTCCTGCCGCGGCAGCCCTCCGGCCTTCGTTGCTGCGCTCACAATCGATTCGTCGGTCTGGACGCACGGAAGCATTAGCCTGATGGTCGTTCCTTCCCCGGGCGTGCTCTCGATGCTTACATCGCCGCCCGACTGGGTCGCGAAGCCATAGACCTGGCTGAGGCCGAGGCCGGTTCCCTTGCCCGTGCCCTTGGTCGTGAAAAAGGGCTCGAACGCGCGGTCCAGCGTATCCGCGTCCATCCCGGCGCCGGTGTCGGAGATTTCGACGGCAATCATCGGCGAACCGTCCTGGTTGAGGTTCAGGGTCCGTATCGTGAGCGTTCCGCCGCCGACCATCGCGTGATGCGCATTGGTCGCGACGTTGAGGATCGCCGACTGGAGTTGTGCCTTGTCGACTTCCACCGTGCAGCCGTCGGCGGCGAGGTCGAGCACCAGCGCGATCCGCTCCCCGATCGTGCGGTCGATCATGTCTTCCATCCCGCGGATGAGGGAATTGATCTCGACGTGCTCGGGCTTGAGAGGCTGCCGGCGGGCAAAGCTCAAAAGCTGCGACGTCAGGGAGGCCGCATTGTTGGCCGCCTGGACGATCGCCTGGGCGAACCGCAACCGCTTCGGCTCCGGCAAATTGGGGCGGCACAGCATGTCCGCCGATCCCTGGATGACGGTCAGAAGATTGTTGAAGTCGTGGGCGATCCCCCCGGTGAGTTGGCCGAGCGCCTGCATCTTCTGGCTTTGCCGGAGCTGTTCCTCGGCCTTCGCCCGCTCCTCCATCTGCTCTTCGAGGAGTTCGTTCGCCTGCCCCAGCGCATCCGCCCGATCGGACAGCTCGCGGTTGGCTGAGCGCAATTGCGATTGCGCGATCCCGAGCCCGGTGACGACCAGCGCCGCGACGAATGCGAGGACGAACATGAGACTGTAGCGGGTGAATCGGCGCGAGCCGGCCTCGCGATCGACATCGAAATAGATGGTCCCGATCCGCTGCCCCGCCTTCTCCACCGGCGCATTGACTCGAAGCGCGGTGCGTCCCGGTTCTGCTAGGGCGGAAATGGTCGGCGGTACGGGCGATCCCGAGCGGTCGTATCCAGCGATCGCGCGGCCGTGGCGATCATAAACCGCGACCATCCGCACCTGGTTGTTGACTCGGAAGGCGTTCACCGATTCCTGGGCGGCGACCGGATCGTCGAAGTCGAGCGGCGCCGCCTCCGACGCCGCGAGGATGTCCGCCAGCCCCTGCACCTGCTCGAGCCGCTCCCGGCCGTAGCTGACATTATATTGGAGGATGACCGCGATTCCGGCGAACAGGATCAGGATGGCGACCCCGAAGACCGCTACCGGCGCCGAACGCCATTTGCCGCGGATCATTTCCCTCATTTTTGCCGGACGCCGATGGCAAGTGCGAGCAGCCTCGAACTGATCGAGATTCCGTCGGCCGAAGCCTCCGCCTGGTCGATGTAAAACCGGACCCGGCCTTCGACGACAACGAAATGAATCATCCCGCGATCGCTGCCGTTGCGCGAATCCGTGACCGTCAGCACCGGCTTGCCACGGAGTGCAGCAAGAATCTGGCTGACCGACTTGCCCTGGCCGCCGGTGACAAAGGCGATATGGCATTGGCCTGCGTTCCCGGCGGAGTCGAGCCGCCGGACCACGATCCGTCGACCATCCACCGACTGGCTTCGAGCAGCGGAGGCGATGCCGCCGCCGAACGGATCGCCGCCGATGATGCACAGGACATAGGGGTTGGATCCACCGGGAGTCGCCGATTGCGGCCATGTCACATAGCGGGCGAAGCGGGGAAGGAAGGCCGCCTTGACATCGCTTTCGCTCACGGCGGCGCGCGCGGGAATGGAGCCGGCCAGCACCGCCGCGCCGATCAGTCCGGCAAGGATGTGGCGGCTCCAGCGCATCAGAAAGTCACGCGAGTCCCGACGACTATGCTTCGCTCCGGCAGCTGCGCGGCCTGGTTGTTGCTCTCCTGGTGCTTGTGATGAAGCAGGCTGCTTCCGTTGAGATAGAGCTCGAGTTGGTCCGTGAGCCGATAGGCGAGCCGCCCGCCCAGCTCTACGTAGGAGCCGAGTTGGGGCGCCTGGTCGATGTCGCCGACGGCGCGACCGTCGAGGTTGAGTTGGAGTCGCGGCGCGAGATCGAATTCCGACCGGGCTGTAAACTGCCAATTGGGATCGCTACCCAGCGCGTTGAACGGCGCGAGGTCGATGTGTCCGGGCTTCAGGTGCAGGTCCTTCCACAAGGTCGACCCGCCCAGCCACAGCCGCCAGATCGGCGTAACCTGCATCGTCGCCCACGCCTCCACCCCATAGGTCGTTCCTTCGCGGCCGTTCTTCAGCTGAAACGGTGGAATAGAGTCCGTTGCGAATTCGGTCGTGCGGATATCGTCGTAGAAATTGACGAAGCCGTTGACCGAAAAGCTGATGGACCGGCTGGGCTGTCCGCGATAGCCGGCTTCGACGGCGACGAGCTTTTCGGACGTGAAGTCCGGCGCCTGGAGCAGGAAGCCGGGCGCTTCGAGCTGCCGGTCGATGCGCGAAGGTGTCCGCACCGCGCGCGACACGGCGGCCCACAGGAGATTGCGCGCGTTTGGCTGCCACGCAATCCTGACGTTCGGTAGCAATTGCCAGCCGACGAAGGTCGACTTTTCGACCTTCACGCCCGCAATGACGTCGACGGTCGGGGCGATGCTGAAGCGATCCTGCGCGAAGACATTATAGACCCACAGCCGCCGGCTGTCGGGCACCAGCTCGAAGACGTTCAGGTCGTTGATGAACAGGTCGTCGGTCGTTCGAACTCCAGCCCCCGCGACGATCTGGTGCGCGCCGCTGTTGACGTTGAACTGCCCCTGTCCGTCGAAGGTCTTTACCGAGTCGACGGTTTCAAGCAGCTCGCGGCGGAAATCGTCATAATAAGCCTGGAGCTGGAACGAGCTTGAATCCCCAAGCGACCGCCGCCAGCGGGCGAGGATATTCCCGCCTTTCACATTGTCGCCGGACAGCGTGTCCGAATCATCGTGGAACAGGTCGCCCTGGACAGTGAAGTGATTGCCATCGTCGCCGAAGTCGGAGCGCAGGCCCGCCTGCCATCCCCGATAATCGTCGTCGACTTCGGGCCGCCCCGGCGCTGCCGGAAACCCCTCATCGTCGTGCCAGTCGGCGTAGACTCGCATCGCGCCCGAATCCCCGATCGGAACCCCGTAGCGAAGTCCCGCTGTTCGCTGGAGCGCTCCCGCGGTTACCCGGACCAGGCCGCCGATCGTGTCCCTCGCGTCCTTGGTCGTGATGCTGATCACGCCGTTCACCGCGTTGGGACCGAAAAGCGTGCCGCCCGGTCCGCTGATCACCTCGATCTGCTGGATGTCCTCCAGCAGTGGTGAATGAA
>JBDZVP010000119.1:0-4571 GCA_040255765.1 Sphingomonadales bacterium
AGGATGTAAATGAGAAGCGCGATTGCGGCGAACGCGAACCACTGGATGGCGTAGAAGCGGTGGCCGGCGGGGGTCACCTGAACGATCGAATCCACCGACGGAACGGCGCTCGGTTGAAGTCCCGCGGGGGCCGACGCCGCGACGAGGCGGATCTTCTGAAGCCGGTCCGGAACGATGATTCCCGTCACCGGGCCGCCCGCCCACTTCCATCCGGCATTGGGGTCCTTCGACCAGCCGATGTCCACCGCCATTCCCGGCCCTTCCGCGCCGGTCGAGCATTGGACGATATGGGCATAGCCCGGCTCGCCCTCACGGTTCTCCCCCGCGATGGCGCGCTTGCCGACCGGTTTTGCGCAAAAGCCCGTGGCCCAGCGAAACAGCGGGAGCTGGCCCTTCAACGGGGCCGTTGGGAAGGCGATCGGGGGAAGCTTCCGGACGACCGAATATTGCTCGACCAGGCCCTGTTTCCAGCGGGCGCGGTCCAGTTGCCAGATGCCGAGGCCGATCATGGTCGCGACCGCGGCGAGGACGACGATCGTCGCGACGATCGGAACGCGCTTCATTTGCCGGCGATGCGCCCTTCGCGCGCGCGATGAAGATATTCCTGGGTGATGAGGAGCGCCTTGGCCCAGCGCAGGCCGAGGAGAGTGAGCCCGACGCCTGCCGGAATCCAGATGAGGTGGGCCCACCACGGCGGCTCGAACAGGCTGTCGACGATCAGCGCAGCGGCGACGAGGATCGCGCCGATGATCAGGATCAGGAAAGCCGCTGGGCCGTCACCGACATTGAAGCTGGAATAATCCAGCCCGCAGGCCCGGCATTTGTCCGCGAAGCGAACCCAGCCGGCGAACAAGGTCTTCGATTTGCAGCCCGGGCACAGCCCCGAAAGCGCTCCCTGGACAGGCGAGACTTCGCGCACCCGCCGGAGCCGCTCAGCCGGCCATCGGCGCGCCCCAGCCGCCCCAGACGTAGATCGACACGAACAGGAACAGCCACACAACGTCGACGAAGTGCCAGTACCAGGCCGCCGCTTCGAAGCCGAAGTGGGCGCGCGGCGTGAAGTCGCCCTTGGTCGCGCGGACGAGGCAGACGATCAGGAAGATGGTGCCGACGAGAACGTGGAACCCGTGGAAGCCGGTCGCCATGAAGAAGGTCGAGCCGTAGATGCTGCCTTTGAACGCGAACGGCGCGTGAATATATTCATACGCCTGGACGCCGGTGAAGGTGATGCCCAGCAGCACGGTCAGCAGAAGACCGAGCTTGAGGCCCTGGCGATCGCCGTGAATCAGCGAATGATGCGCCCAGGTCACGGTGGTTCCGGAACAGAGCAGGATCAGCGTGTTGAGGAGCGGGAAGCCGAACGGGTTGAGAACCTCGATGCCCTTCGGCGGCCACTGGCCCCCGACCGCTTCGACCGCCGAGGGGAACAGGGCCGACGTGTAAAAGGCCCAGAACCACGCGAGGAAGAACATCACTTCCGACGCGATGAACAAAATCATTCCGTAGCGCATGTGAAGCTGCACGACCGGCGTATGATGGCCTTCGCGACCTTCGCGGATCGTGTGCGCCCACCAGTTCCACATGGTCACCAGGATCATCGCGAAGCCGGCGAGCATGACGGGTACGCCGTAGGGATTGGAGTGAAACCACATCACCGCTCCGCCTGTCAGCGCAAGCGCCGAAAAGGAGCCGATCAGCGGCCACGCGCTCGGCTCGACCAAATGGTAATCGTGGTTCTTCGTAGCCGCCATTACTCGCTTTCCCTCGATAGTCTTTCGTTACGGCCCTAGCTTGCCGTCGCGCCGGTTTCCACTGGATAAAATGTGTAGCTCAGGGTGATCTCGGAGATGTCCTTGGTGTCGGGGTCCTCGCGCATCTTCGGGTCTACGAAAAAGACCACCGGCATGTCGACGCTCTGCCCTCCTCTGAGAGTCTGCTCGGTAAAGCAGAAGCACTCGATCTTGGAGAAATATTTGCCAGCCGCGATCGGGGTGACGTTGAACACCGCCTGCCCTGTCGTCGGCCGGGCAACGAGATTCGTCGCCCGGTAAAAGATTTTGGTCTGGGCGCCCGGGACGACGCTGACCCGCTCTTGCTCGGGCTTGAAATCCCACGGAAGCGCGGCGTTGGTGTTGGCGTCGAAAGCCACGCTGATCTTGCCTTCGACCACATCGCCACCCGGCGCGACCTCCGCCCGCTGGGTGGTTCCGCCATAGCCGGTGACCTGGCAGAAAACCCGGTAGAGCGGCACCGACGCGAACGCGAGTGCGAGCATTACAAGCCCGACGACCGCCATGATCCCGGCGGTGCGATTATTGCGGCTTGCGGAGGTAGTCACTTGCCGGCCGCCACCTTCGCCATCGCGATCAGGAACATCAGCACGACGAACCCGCCGAGCAGCCAGGCGGTAATCCGGGCCCGGTCCCGCTGGCGTGCGCGGATAATCTCGTCTTCCGGCTTCGGCTCCTCGCCGGCGACCCTGATCATGCCAGCAACCACCGGTCGGCGACGAGCGACGCAAACAGCACGAACAGGTAAAGGATGGAAAAAGCGAACAGCCGTTTTTCGGGCCCCATCATCTTGGGCTCGGTCGCATCGTTGCGGGCGACTGCGATCGCGAAACCGATGAACAGGATGCCGAGGACCGCCGCGGTTCCTCCGAATATCCAGCCGGTGAGGCCGAGCGGCCACGGCGCGACCGCGGCCGCGGCCATGATCAGGCTATAAACGAGGATCTGGCGCCGGGTGGCCGCGTAACCCGCCACCACCGGCATCATCGGAACCTCTGCGGCCGCGTAGTCGGAGCGGACAAACATCGACAGGGCCCAGAAATGGGGGGGTGTCCACAGGAAGATGATCGCGAACAGGAGAAGGGGAAGAAGCGTGATCTGTCCCGTCGCTGCTACCCAGCCGATCAGCGGCGGGAAGGCGCCGGCCGCACCACCGATGACGATGTTCTGAGCGGTTCGGCGCTTCAGCCACATCGTGTAGATGACGACATAAAAAAGGATCGACGAGGCGAGGAGGACGGCCGCGAGCCAGTTGGTCGCGAGCTCCATCAGGATCACCGAGAAAAAGCCGAGGCCGACCGCGAAGTGAAGCGCCGTCTGCCGGTCGAGCCTGCCCGACGGGATCGGACGGTTCGCGGTCCGCTTCATCTTCGCGTCGAGGTCGGATTCGTACCACTGGTTCAAAGCCCCGGCCGAGCCCGCGCCGAGCGCGATGCACAGGATCGCGGTGAAGCCGATGACGAGGGGCGGCATCACCGGCGCGGCGAGAAGGCCGCACAAGGCGGTGAACACGACAAGGCGCATGACTCCAGGCTTGGTCAGCGCGTAGAGGTCGCGCCAATCGGCCGGCAGCGCGGCTGGTTTCGTCATCTGCATGGTGGGCACGAACCGAGCCTATAAGCAGTTGGTACGAAGAGGGAAAGCCTCTGCTATGACGGAGTCATGCTTACTCGAATCGCTTTCGCCTTCGCGGCGCTTTCGGCCACTGCCCTTGCCCAGGCGCCGGCCCCGCAGCCCGGCCTGGTGCCGGTCGCCATTGAAACCAGCCTCGGCCGGATCGTGGTCGCTCTCGACTCTGCCCGTGCGCCGCTCACAACCGCCAATTTTCTTGGCTACGCCGACGCTCACAAGTTCGACGGCGAGACCTTTTATCGGGCAATGCCCTACGGCGACGGCGGGCTGATCCAGGGCGGGATCACGAGCGACGCGCGAAAGCTCGATCCGCCAGTCGCGTTCGAATCCTCTAAGCAAACCGGAATCAAGAATGTCGCAGGCTCGATCGCTATGGCCGCGCTCGCTCCGGGAAAGGCGCAGGCCGACTTCTTCATCGAGACCACCGACATCCCGGGCTTCGACGGACCCAATGGCTTTGCGGCCTTCGGGCACGTCGTCGAAGGCATGGATGTGGTGAAGGCGATCCTCGCCGCGCCGGTCTCGCCCACCAAGGGCGAAGGGCCGATGAAAGGCCAGATGCTCGACCCGCCGGTGAAGATCGTGAAGGTCGAGCGGATTCGCTAGTCCTCGCTCCGCGGCTGCTTCGAGCGGCGGATACCCTTCCTTGAATTGACATTGGCGGAACCGTTCGCACGTTCGTGGCAAAGGTCGGCCAGGTCGTCGTGAATCGCCTCGCTTTGCGGCGACGTGGCGCTTCGTGCGCGCCCGCGCTCTTCACCGCCGCGGCGAGTATAATATTCCCTGTCGGTCTCCTTCATCGGCAACGCTCCGAAATGACATCACCAAATCCAAGAATTCGGGAATTTGGAGTTTGTTCCGGACCCGTTCCGCGGGTTCCCGCGCCCTGTTCCAGGCGCTCAGGCCGCCACGCGCCGACGACGGTTTGCCTTGTCGCGATACATGGCCGAATCCGCCTGTTCGAGAAGGTCCGAACCGCGCGTGGTGGCATCGGCCATGAAGGCGACACCGATGCTTGCACTCGGGCGCACCGTTCGGCCGTCGATCGATACAGGTTCGCCAATTGCCTCGTGCAATCGATGGATCGTCGAACGCGCTTTGCCTTCGGCCGCGGCCGAGCTTCGAAGGATCATCGCGAATTCGTCGCCG
>JBDZVP010000120.1:0-4490 GCA_040255765.1 Sphingomonadales bacterium
GCTTTCGACCTCCACGAATGCGGATAGCTGTGCTTGAAGTCCGCGCTCGCGGCGAGGAGGGCGCCCGCTTCCTTCAGGTCTGAACAGATCGGCCCGTCCGGTGCGTTGAACTTGGCGTTGATGACGCTGCCCTGGCCGCCAAGCCACAGCCAGTCGTCGCGATAGAAGCCGCCGCCATTGACCGCGAAGACCGGGTCGATGCCGTTGGCGCGGCACAATTCGAAATCGTCCTCGCCATGGTCGGGCGCCATGTGGACGAGGCCCGTGCCCTGGTCGGTGGTGACGAAGTCGCCGGGAAGAAACGGCCGCGGCTTCGCGAAGAAGCCGCCGAGCTTGTGCATCGGATGGCGCGCGATGGTGCCGGCCAGAGCTTTTCCGAAGTAGAATTCCTCGGTCCGCCAGATCAGCTGCTCGTGATCCCCTCGCCCTTCGTTCAGTTGCTTTTCAATCCGGGCTCTGAATTGCTCCGTCAGATCTCTCGCGACCAAGAAGCGGTGAACGAGATTGCCATCGAGGTCATCAAAACGAAACGTGACGTAATCTACGTCCGGCCCGTACGCGATGCCCTGGTTAACCGGGATCGTCCACGGCGTGGTCGTCCAGATGACCGCATGCGCGCCAACCAGCTCCGGGATCGGGCTCTCGACGATCTCGAACGCGACATCGATCTGGGTCGAGACGATGTCCTCATATTCGATCTCGGCCTCGGCCAGCGCGGTCTTCTCGACCGGCGACCACATTACCGGCTTGGCGCCGCGATAGAGCTGGCCGCTCTTGGCGAACTTGAACAGCTCGGCAACGATCGTCGCCTCGCTCTCATACTGCATCGTCAGATAAGGGTTGGCCCAGTCGGCGCCGATCCCGAGCCGCTTCAGCTGCTCGCGCTGAACGTCCACCCAATGCTGGGCATAGGCGCGACATTCCGCCCGAAACTCCTTTACCGGAACCTCGTCCTTGTTGCGCTTTTTCTTGCGATACTGCTCCTCGACCGCCCACTCGATCGGAAGACCGTGACAGTCCCAGCCAGGAACGTAAGGCGCGTCCTTGCCGAGCAGGGTCTGGGTGCGGACGACCATGTCCTTGAGCGTATGGTTGAGCGCATGGCCGATATGCATGTCGCCGTTGGCGTAGGGCGGGCCGTCGTGGAAGATGAACTTCGGCTTCCCGGCACGCGCGCGCCGGATTTCTCCGTAGAGGTCCTGCTCCTCCCAGCGGGCAAGGATCGCCGGCTCCTTCTGCGGAAGGCCGGCCTTCATCGGGAAGTCGGTCTTCGGAAGGAATACGGTTGGCCGGTAATCGGGTCTATCGGGCGTGTCGGACATTCGGAGGCGGCTCTAGCGGGGCGTTGGCGGAATGCAAATGCCTGAGCCCCCCCCCTCGATGGGGGAGGGTTGGGTGGGGGTGACGGTGGTGCCGCGCTCTACGTCCGGCGTCATCCCACCCCATGCTGAAAACGGCTCGTCACCAAACGAGCCTGGTTTTCAGCATCCTCCCCATCAAGGGGAGGGGAGAAGAAGCCGCCGCGCCTCGGCTTCGTCTTCGCGCATCCGCTCGACCAGCGCGTCGATGCTGTCGAACTTCGCTTCCGGGCGGATGTAGGCGATGAGGTCGACCTCGATCCTCCGGCCGTAGAGATCGCCCTGCCAGTCGAAGACGTAGGTTTCCAGCACCTCGTCACGCCCTTCGAAGGTCGGCCGGGTGCCAAAGCTTGCGACTCCGCTGTGCTCGCTTCCGTCATCGAGACGCACCCGGACCGCGTAAATTCCGTGCGCCGGGCGCTGGTAGCGTCCGAGGAGGACGTTGGCGGTGGGAAAGCCGAGATCGTGCCCGCGCCCGTCGCCGCGCTCGACGATGGCTTCGACGGCAAAGGGCCGGGTAAGAAGATGCGTCGCGGTCGCCGGATCGCCCGAAGCGAGCGCGTCCCGAATGCGGCTCGACGACACGGGCTCGCCGTCGAGGATGACCGGCGCGACTGTTTCGGTCTCGATTCCCTGCTCTGCGCCGAGGGCACGCATCACCTCGGCGTTGCCGGCCCGGCCGCGGCCGAAGGTGAAGTCGGTTCCGGTCACCACCGCGCCGACGCCCAGCCGCCTGGCCAGGATTTCCGCGACAAAATCCTCGGCGCTGGTCGTCGCCAACTCTTTGTCGAAGTTGAACACCAGCATGCCGTCCGCCCCCGCCTGGGCGAACAGCCGCTCGCGCTGGTCGAGGCTGGTGAGGCGGAAGGGCGGGACGTCGGGCTTGAAGAAGCGCACCGGATGCGGCTCGAAGGTGGCGACGATTACCGGCCGGCGCTCGTGGAAACCCATCGCGATCGCGCGGCTGACCACCGCCTGGTGGCCGAGGTGGAAGCCGTCGAAATTGCCGAGCGCGATCACGCTCCCGCGAAGGCTGTCCGGCAAGGGCTCGCTGTGCGTCAGGCGCTGCATCGTTCGGGCGTCTAGTCGGCTTGACTTGGCACGTCCACGATCCTATCTCCAATCCATCCCGATCAACCGGTTTCCGGCGGCGCACTCGTGCGCGCGTCGGTTTTTCGTTTGGAGGGGTGCCAACTAGCGAGGAGATGGGCGTCAACTTTCGCGTGGGATTTCCCTCGCAGAATTCGACGCCTGTGGAGCTGAAAAGGAAAAGGCAAGAATGGCCCGAATTGCTGGGGTTAACATCCCGACGAACAAGCGCGTGGAAGTCGCGCTCACCTACATCCACGGAATCGGCCAGACCACGGCCAAGCAGATCATCGCCAAGCTGGGAATCGCGCCCGAGCGCCGGGTCCAGGACCTGACCGACCAGGAAGTCCTGAAAATCCGCGAGGAAATCGACGCCAACCAGACCGTCGAGGGCGACCTTCGCCGCGAGACCGCGATGAACATCAAGCGGCTGATGGACCTCGCCTCCTACCGCGGCCTGAGGCACCGCAAGGGCCTGCCCGTCCGCGGCCAGCGCACCCACACCAACGCGCGCACCCGCAAGGGCAAGGCAAAGCCGATCGCTGGCAAAAAGAAGTAGGCCCACCCCGACCCCTTCCGCGAGCGGGAGGGAAGAAGAACGCCCGCTTTTCAGGATTTAGGAAGAGATACGAATGGCCCAGGCACCGCAGCGCCTCCGCAGAAGGGAGCGCAAGAATATCACGGCCGGCGTCGCTCACGTGAACGCCAGCTTCAACAACACGATGATCACCATCACCGACGCTCAGGGCAACGCCATCGCGTGGAGCTCGGCCGGAATGATGGGCTTCAAGGGAAGCCGCAAGTCGACCCCCTACGCGGCGCAGGTCGCCGCCGAGGATGCCGGCAAGAAAGCGGCCGAGCACGGCGTCCGCACGCTCGAGGTCGAGGTCAAGGGTCCCGGCTCGGGCCGCGAGAGCGCTTTGAGGGCGCTCCAGGCGGTCGGCTTCACGATCACCAGCATCCGCGACGTCACCCCGATCCCGCACAACGGGGTCCGGCCGTCGAAGAGGCGGCGCGTCTAACGCGGCTCGCCGCATTCGGGGATCCTCACAAGGTCCCCAGGGACACTCAATAGAATGTCCCGGGTTTCAATTTCGGCGGGAGACGTCCCGCCAGAGGGCAGGAAGACATTCATGGCCGTCAACACCAAGAACTGGCAGGAACTGAAGAAGCCGAACGCGCTGGAGAGGAAGCAGGCGACCGGCGATAGCCGACGCCGCGCGGTCTTCGTCGCCGAGCCGCTCGAGCGCGGCTTTGGAATGACTCTCGGCAACTCTCTGCGGCGGGTGCTGCTGTCGTCGCTTCAGGGCGCTGCAGTCACCTCGATCAAGATCGAGGGCGCGCTTCACGAGTTCAGCTCGCTCCCGGGCGTCCGCGAGGACGTGACCGACATCGTCCTGAACGTGAAGCAGATTGCGCTGAAGATGGAAGGCGAGGGCCCCAAGCGGCTCCAGCTTTCGGCGACCGGCCCTGCTGCAGTCACTGCCGGGATGATCGCCACCAGCGGCGACATGGAAGTGACCAACCCCGAGCTGGTCATCTGCCACCTCGACGACGGAGCGACCCTCAACGTCGAACTGACCGCCGACGTTGGAAAGGGCTATGTCCCGGCCGCCGCCAATCGCCCGGCCGAAGCGCCGATCGGCCTGATCCCGGTCGACGCGCTGTATTCGCCGGTTCGCCAGGTCGCCTACAAGGTCGAGAACACCCGCGTCGGCCAGGAGCTGGATTACGACAAGCTGACGCTGACCATCGAGACCGACGGGACGGTGACCCCGGAAGACGCGCTGGCTTATGCCGCCCGGATCCTCCAGGACCAGCTGCAGCTGTTCGTCCACTTCGACGAGGCCGCGATGCGCACCGCCGCCGCCCCGGCGATGATCGGGCAGCCGGCGATGGCCGCCGAGGCGTCGCCCGCCGACACCAACCAGCTCAACCGCTACCTCTTGAAGAAGGTCGACGAGCTGGAGCTTTCGGTCCGCTCGGCGAACTGCCTGAAGAACGACAACATCATCTACATCGGCGACCTGGTGCAGAAGACCG
>JBDZVP010000121.1:0-4464 GCA_040255765.1 Sphingomonadales bacterium
CCTTTCTCACAATGGCAATCCCGAACTCCGGACGCCGAACTCCGGACGCCGAACCCCGGACGCCGAACTCCGGGCGTCGAGCTTCGGGCGTCGAGCTTCGGGCGTGAACTCCGGGCGTGAACTTCGGGCTCCGAGACCGAGCCGCCGACGAAATGACGCCGGCAAGGCGACATAAGACGCCCATAAGACGCCGCTGTTCTTTACCGAACGGCCCACCTACTTGGGGGTGCGGACCTATCCGGAGTGGATAGCGGCCACCCAATAGGGGCTTGGCGTCGATACCAGGTCCGGAACCCGATTCGGCGGCCGCTCGAGCGCCGTCCGATGGCGGTTCGGTTGCCTTCCACTCGTCGTTCTGCCGTCGTTTCGTAGCCGTCCGATGGCGTGTGGTCGTCGTCCGGCCGTCATTTCGCCGTCATCTGACGGGCCGCCAGCGCGCCTACGCCGATCTGTGATTATCACCGGCTCCAGATCGAAACGTGGCGCGAAACCCGGACCGCGGCTCCTTGGTCGAATGACAAGCGAGTGATCTTGAGACGTCGTCGCGCTGAAAACGGGCGTCGTCCGGCCTGTTCGCTCCCAGCGCAACGCCGTCCGGAAAGTGGCGGAACACTCCGACATCAGTCACAGTTGCCATTCAGTATCAAAACCGTGACCACATCGATCCGCCGTCAGTCCACAAACGTCGAAGAAGCGGCGGAAAGTTATCAGGAACAGCGCAAGTCTCGCCTCGAGCTGGCGAGAACGATCCCGAGGCATGGTGAGCTGATCGGTTCACCGGGTCTTTGGAATCATCTGGCAAGGGCGCGGGCATCCCGTCAGGTGGGGCGCACAGCAGCCCGCGAGCACGAAGAACGGCCCCCTCGCGGGGATAGCATGCGAGAGGCAGGCGCGGCGGCGTTTTCGTGGCTGAGCAGGGGAGCAGTCGCGGGTCGCCAAGCCGAAAGCCAGCGACGAGGAGCGAACAGATGTTCGAAAGATTTACCGACCGAGCCCGGCGGGTTGTCGTGTTGGCCCAAGAAGAGGCCCGCATGCTCAACCACAACTACATCGGCACCGAGCACATCCTGCTCGGACTGATCCACGAGGGTGAGGGCGTCGCGGCGAAGGCTCTCGAGAGCCTCGGCATCTCGCTTGAAGGCGTCCGCCAGCAGGTTGAGGAGATCATCGGGCAGGGCCAGCAGGCGCCGTCCGGTCACATTCCGTTCACCCCGCGGGCGAAGAAGGTGCTCGAGCTCAGCCTTCGCGAGGCTTTGCAGCTCGGCCACAACTACATCGGCACCGCGCACATCCTGCTCGGCTTGGTCCGTGAGGGCGAGGGCGTCGCGGCGCAGGTGCTGGTCAAGCTCGGCGCTGATCTCAACCGGGTGCGCCAGCAGGTCATCCAGCTGCTCAGCGGCTACCAGGGCAAGCAGGAGGCCACGGCCGGCGGCCCGGCCGAGGGCACCCAGTCGACGTCCCTCGTGCTTGACCAGTTCGGCCGCAACCTGACCCAGGCCGCCCGCGAAGCCAAGCTCGACCCGGTCATCGGGCGCGAGAAGGAAATCGAGCGGGTCATGCAGGTGCTGTCTCGCCGCACCAAGAACAACCCGGTGCTGATCGGCGAGCCTGGCGTCGGCAAGACCGCGATCGTGGAGGGCCTGGCCCAGGCGATCGTCAAGGGCGAGGTGCCCGAGACGCTGAAGGACAAGCAGCTCTACACGCTCGACCTCGGCGCCCTCGTGGCCGGCAGCCGCTACCGCGGCGATTTCGAAGAGCGCTTGAAGAAGGTGTTGAAGGAGATCCGCACTCGCGGCGACATCATCTTGTTCATCGACGAGCTGCACACGCTTGTCGGGGCGGGAGCCGCGGAGGGCGCGATCGACGCGGCTTCCATCTTGAAGCCGATGCTGGCCCGTGGGGAGCTGCAGACCATCGGCGCGACCACGCTCGACGAGTACCGCAAGCACCTGGAGAAGGACGCCGCTCTCGAGCGCCGGTTCCAGCCGATCCAGGTCGCCGAGCCGTCACTCGCGCACACCATCGAAATACTGAAGGGCCTGCGCGACCGCTACGAAAGCCACCACCGGGTGTCAATCACCGACGCCGCGCTGGTCGCCGCCGCGCAGCTCGCCGACCGCTACATCAGCGACCGGTTCTTGCCCGACAAGGCGATCGACCTCATCGATGAAGCGGGCTCGCGCATGCGCATCCGGCGCATGACCGCCCCGCCTGACCTTCGCGAGTTCGATGAAAAAATTGCCGGCGTGCGCCGCGAGAAGGAAAGCGCCATCGACGCGCAAGACTTCGAGAAGGCCGCGTCGCTTCGCGACCAGGAGAAGCAACTCCTCACCGCCAAAGCTCAGCGTGAGCGGGAATGGAAGGCCGGCGACATGGACGTCGTCGCCGAGGTCGACGAAGAGCTGATCGCCGAAGTTCTGGCGACAGCCACCGGTATCCCGGTGTTCAAGCTGACCGAGGAAGAAACCTCCCGGCTGCTTCGTATGGAAGACGAGCTGCACAAGCGCGTGATCGGCCAAGACGCGGCGATCAAGGCGCTGTCGCAGACGATCCGCCGCACACGAGCCGGTCTGAAAGACCCGAAGCGCCCAGGTGGCTCGTTCATCTTCGCCGGCCCGTCGGGTGTCGGCAAGACGGAGCTCTCGAAGACGCTGGCCGAGTTCTTGTTCGGCGACGAAGACGCGCTGATCCAGCTCGACATGAGCGAGTTCATGGAGAAGCACACGGTCTCGCGGCTGTTCGGCTCGCCCCCCGGCTACGTCGGTTACGACGAAGGCGGGCAGCTCACCGAGAAAGTCCGGCGCAAGCCGTTCTCGGTCGTGCTGTTCGACGAGGTCGAGAAGGCCCACCCCGATATCTTCAACTCGCTGTTGCAGATTCTCGAGGACGGCCGGCTCACCGACGCGCAGGGTCGCGTGGTCGACTTCAAGAACACCGTCATCATCATGACGACGAACCTTGGCACCCGTGACATCTCCAAGGGCTTCAACATGGGGTTCACGAAGGAGAACGACGCCCAGGGCTCGTACGAACGGATGAAGGCGAAGGTTCAAGACGAGCTGAAGCAGCACTTCCGGCCGGAGTTCTTGAACCGTGTCGACGACATCGTGGTGTTCCACCAGCTCACGCAGGAAGAAATCATCACGATCGTCGACTTGATGGTCGCCAAGGTCGACGTCCGGCTGCGCGACCGCGACATGGGCATCGAGCTCACGCCAGCGGCCAAGCAACTGCTCGCGAAGAAGGGTTACGACCCCGTGCTCGGCGCGCGTCCGTTGCGGCGCACGATCCAGCGCGAGATCGAGGACGTCTTGTCGGAGAAGATCCTCTTCGGCGAACTGAAGTCCGGCCAGATCGTGGTTGTCGACGCGGAGAACGTCGACACCCCTGAAGCGGCGTTCACCTTCCGTGGCGAGCCGAAGCCCGCGTTGGTGCCCGACGCGGTCGTGCTCGAAAGCGCCGGCCCATCGGCGTCCGGGCCCGGCGGCGGGACGACGAACGGCGGCGGCCCCGACACGGCGGCCGCGTCAGGCTGAAACAGCTAAACGAAAAGCCGGGATCCGCAGAGCGGGTCTCGGCTTTTCGTTGCATTTGCCCTGATCCTGTCGCGATGACTTTCCGCGTGACTTGCGATGTCGCTAAAGAACCTGGCGCTACGCGTCGAAGTCGATCTTCGGATGATTCGTCAGGCGACACACCAACGACAATCGGGGCAGGAGACGTCCATGCTGGTGCGGGTTCACGCGTCGCGAGTCGCCGCCGCGGCCATGGCTGCGGCCGTTGTGGCCGCAACCCTCTTCGCGGGCTCGGCGAACGCGGCGACCTCGGCGGGCTCGGCGGGCGTAAACCCTGTACGCGAGTCGTCGGCGCTCACCGCTGACGGTTTGACGCTGATTTCGGCGGCGCAGTCGACCGAGGCGGGCGGTGACCCCGTCATCAACGTGCTCATCCAAAATACGAGTGGCGCGACGATCGAGTTTCCAGGCGTTCTCTTCGCCTTCTACGACAAGTCCGGCAATCAGATTGGTGGTGTCGACGACTTCGGGACCACCCTGCACCTCCTCGCGCCCGGCGAGCGGACCGGAATCTCGGACGACGCGCTGCCCGCTGGCTACGACCATTTCAAGGTGCTCGGTTTCGATGGCGAGCCGACCAGCGCGCCGGCCGACCACAACTTCTCAGTGAAATTCTCTGGTGCGAGCCAAGGCGCTGACGGGGGCACCCTCATTTCGGGAACGATCACTAACCGCAACACGATCACGGCCGACTTTGTCTACGTTCAACTGATGTTCTTCGACGCGGCGGGGAATTTCCTTGGGGCCGGCCCCGGCGGAATCGACGCGCCGGGCGAGTCGCTCGCCCCCGGACAGTCTTCGACCTTTTCCTACGATTACTTCGGCGCCGCGTATACGACCATCGAGTTCACCGGTGAGGACGGCACGACGCCGGTGGTGCCGCCGAGTG
>JBDZVP010000122.1:0-4363 GCA_040255765.1 Sphingomonadales bacterium
TGACCTGTGCTGGCGCTCCGCCAATCGTCATCCGGAACAGCTGGTCGTGATCGCCCACGGGCATCAGGAACCACAGCGAGCCGTCGCTGGCGAACATGGCGTCGTGGCCCTTTTCGGCCCCCGCGATCGGCTGGGGTGCTGCCCCCGCCTTTTTCAGGTCGACAATGTACAGGGTGTTGTTGCGCTTGTTCGCCGCGAGGTCGGTGGCGCTGAGCGTGAACACTGCGTAGCGCCCATCCGGAGACACGGCGGGCGACCCCATCCGGTGCATCATGTGCATGTCGGTTGCTGTCATCGGCCGGGCGAGCGCGGGCGAAGTGGCGAGTGCGGCAACTGCGGCCGCTGCAAGGAGGGCGAGCTTGGTCATGTCGCAGGCGTAGCAAAGCCTGCGCCGAGCGCAAAATGGCTTAAAGCTTCCGTCCCGTAATCCGCGAGATCTCGCGCTTCACATGGTCGTTGACGATGTTCGGCAGATGCTCGTCGACCCATTCCTTGAGGATCGGCCGGAGCATCTCGCGGACCATTTCCTCGAGCGGGTTCATGGCAGCAGGCGCCGGAGCAGCCGCGGCGACGCTTGACAGCTCCGCGAGCGAATGGCGAGTCGTCTCTGCAACGTCCTCGTCCACAAGCGGCGGTCCGAGGTCGGCGGGCGGCTCGATCGGTTGGTCGAGCTCAAGCACTTCTTCTTCGGGGTCTTCCGCAGGCTCTTCGGAGCGCGTCCGATCGGCCTCGTCGACGGCCGTGCGCAGCTCTTTCTCCTCCGCGATCACTTTCTTGATCGACGCAAGGATGTCTTCCATCGAAGGTTCGCGGCCGGGCGTTTGCATAAGATGCTGCGACGTATCGCTTATTGCTTGGGCGGTGTCACCCCTTGGGTGACGGGCGCCGCCGCCCCAGTTTCCGCCGGAGTGGCGATCGGAGTTGCCACCGGCAAGTGCCGGGGGTCGCTCGACCAATCGTTCCAGTCTCCGGCGACCCTGCGATAATTGCCGAGCGGGTCGTAAAGCGGGCCGCCATCAAGCCCCAGATCCTGCGCCTCGGCCTGGCCCATAGCGTTGAGAAGCTGGAAGCCGGCGACATAGGCATCGCGTCGAGCCGTCACCAGCGCAACCTGCGAGTTCAACAGTTCCTGCTCGGCATTCAGCACGTCGAGAACGGTTCGGGTGCCCACCGACCGTTCCGCGCGGGCGCCCTCAAGCGCGAGCTCGTTGGCCTCGACCGCGGTCTGCTGCGACGAAATCGCTTCCTCGGCCGCCTTGTAGGTCGCGAACGCCGAGCGGGTCTGGGCGACGACCGAGCGCTCGGTGCCGACCGCCTGCTCCAGGGTCTGGCCTTCGAGCGCCTGTGCCTGCCGGATCCGCGCAGCGGGCTCTCCGCCCTGATAGATCGGAATCGTCGCGTTGAGACCCGCGGTCGTCTGCGTACCGGTGCGCGGAACGCCGCCGACGGAGCCGCCGAGCGCGTTGACGTAGGTCTCGCTCACCCCTGCCGACAGTGTCGGGAGACGCTGCGCCCGAGCGACATTCACATCGTATCCTGCGGCTTGCGCCTGGCGGTTGATCGCCTCGATGTCCGGGTTGTTCGCGAGCGCGATGCGAACGGCCTCATCGGGCGTTGCGGGCAGGGGAGGAAGCGGAGGCGGCGGAGCAAGATCCCCCGGCTCGTGGCCGATGACGCGGCGATATTCCTGCTCGCTGCTCGCTTCCTGGCCGATGGCGGTGGCGAGATTGGCGCGGCCAAGCTCGAGGCGAGCCTGCGATTGGGCAACGTCGGTCTTGGTGACGTCGCCGATCTGGAAGCGGTCGTTGGTCGCTTCGAGGTTAGTCTGAAGCACCTTAACATTGTTCCGGTTCAGTTCGACGATCGCCCGGTCGCGGATAACGTCCATGTAAGCGGCGACCGCCTGCGTGAAGACGTCGCCCTCGACCCCGCGGAGGGTCGCCCGGCCGGCCTCGACTCGAGTCTTGGCCGCCTTGATCGAGTTGTTGATCCGGCCGCCGGTGAACAGCGGCATGCTGAGATCCACTCCGACAGAGAGCGTCGGCCCCTTGCCTCCGGTGTCCAGGATTCCACTTCGTGTGAGGTCCTTGTTGAGCCCCGCGGTTGCGCTGACCTGCGGACGGCCCTGCGCGCGGGCGATGGCGACAGTGGCGTCGGTCGCTTCCAGCGCCTGCCGCTGAGCGGTTAGCGTGGGGTTGCTCTGATAGGTGGAGACCAATGCTTCGCGAAGCGTGTCCGCCGACGCGGTCGAAGCGGCAAGCGCCGCCATCAAGGTTCCCGACAGCAAGGTTCGGTAACGAGCCACAATCACTCCAAGCCTTAAAATGTGCCAAGCTTCAAAAGGTGAACGTCCGCGGTTTCCTGAAGCCGGGAAGCGCCGCCGCCCCCGAATCGGCAAGCGACTGCAGCCCGAAGCCATCGGCCGACCGGCGTCCGATGACGAGACGGCAGATGCCCCTGTCGATCAGCGCTGTTCCAAGCCGGCCGTGGTCGGTCAGCTGGGCGACGATTGCGTCCGGGATATATTCGACCGCGCCGTCGATGACGATAAGTTGGTACGGAGCCTTGGCTTTCCAACCCTCTTCAAGCGGTCCCTCGACCACGTCGAGGCCGAGCTCGCGGGCACGGGCCGCAAGCATCGGCGAAGATTCGAGACCAAGGACCTTGAGCCCCATCAGCTTCAGCACGGCTGCCGAATAGCCGGTGCCGCAGCCGACCACGAGCGCTCGCTCGCCTTCCAGCGGGGTCAGCGCGGTCAGCAGCCTGCCGGTCACGACCGGCGCTGACAGGAGCCGGCCATCGCCCATTGGAACGGTGCGGTCGACATAGGCCAGCGGCCGCGACTCTTCGGCGACGAAATCCTCGCGCTTCACGGAGGCCATTGCCCTTGTGACCGGCGCGTAATTCACGCCTTCAGGGCGAAGCTGAGTGTCGACCATCGACGCTCGGGCCGCTGCATAATCGGGAACGGGAGCCTGGATCGTCATCAGGTGTTATATGCCGCTAATACAGTTGGGATGCAAGAGCGGCTTTATCGGCACGAGCGCCTAACGCCAAGCCGAACCGCGTCTCGTTTGTCGAATTTCGGATTGCAAAGCGGTCGCACCCGCCAACAGACGGGGTTGACCGGACGGCCAAACCACCCGAAATGCACCGGCCGCGGCCCGATGGCGGAGTGGTTACGCAGAGGACTGCAAATCCTTGCACGCCGGTTCGATTCCGGCTCGGGCCTCCACTTCCCAAGCTTCCGTCGACTTCAATTCTTCCGCTGAGGTGTCGTGTCCTGGTCGCCGTCCGCATGCGGCCTGAGCGAGAGCGCGGCGCGGTAGTTGGTGACCACCTTGTGACAGACCTTCAGGCCTTCATTGAGCTTGGTCACCGCTTCGTCGGGGCGCGCTTCACCTGGTTCGTCGGATACGGGCAATGGCATCGGCTCGGTTGAAGGGGACGGGGCTTCAATGCTCTTCCGCTGCCGGGGTTTCGCGATTCGTCGCGAGTTCCCGGCGGCTCATTTGTTTTGCTCAGGCCCGGCGCTCGGTTGGGGGTGGCACAGATGGTCGATCGCACCCTCCAGCGCCTCCGGCGTGAACGGCTTTTGCAGGATTTCGACATGGGCGGGCCGGTCGCGAATCGCTCCGGCCTCGGCATAGCCGGTGACGATCAGCGCCGGCACTTCGGGACAGATGTCCTGCGCCGCCCGAAGCAGCTCGGTACCCGACAAATGCGGCATTGCGTAATCCGTGATCAGCAGGTCGAAGTCGCAGCCCTCGCGAAGCACGCGCAAGGCATCCGTGCCATCGGTCGCCTCGATGACCTTGTGACCGAAATCGCCGAGCACGGCGGCAGTCGTGCTTCGGACATGCGCGTGGTCGTCGACCAGCAGGATGTTCAGCGAACGGTTCGTGGTTTTGCGTTTCTTCACCGCGGGTGGGGAGGGTTTGGGGCGCGCGCCCTCGGTCGCCCTCGGCAACCACAGTTCGGCGGTCGTCCCGCTTCCCAGCTCGCTCTCGATCCGGAACGCGCCGTTGGATTGCTTGGCAAATCCATAGACCATGCTCAGGCCGAGACCGCTGCCCTTGCCGACCGTTTTCGTCGTGAAGAACGGATCCATGACCTTGTCGAGGTCCTGCGGTGAAATGCCGCTTCCGTTGTCGGTGACTGCGATCCGGACATAGTCGCCCGCTTGCACGCCGGTTTCGCTCCCCGGTTCGACCGTAGCGCTCTTTGCATCCACGACGATCGTGCCTCCATCGGGCATGGCGTCGCGGGCGTTGATGATGAGATTGACCAGAGCGAGCTCAAGCTGCGCCCGGTCGGCCAGGACATCCCACGCGCCGTCACCGATCCGCCAGTCGATGTGAAC
>JBDZVP010000023.1:0-24293 GCA_040255765.1 Sphingomonadales bacterium
CGCGGCGACTGAAGCACTCAGCCAATATGAGAGCGAAAACGGCTTTGAAGCGCCAATGTCGGCGCTAATCGTGACGGCGACTAAATAAGGCCCGCCAACGGGCTGCTGGGATCGGCGTATCGCCGCTTGCCCATGCGCCCCGAGAGATAGGCCATCCGACCGGCCTCGACCGCGGACTTCATCGCCCGCGCCATCATCACCGGGTCCTTCGCCTCGGCGATGGCCGTGTTCATCAGAACGCCGTCGCAGCCGAGTTCCATCGCCACTGCAGCGTCGCTCGCGGTCCCGACTCCGGCATCGACCAGCACCGGCACGTTCGCGCCTTCGACGATCAGCCGGATCGTCACTCGGTTCTGGATTCCGAGGCCCGAGCCGATCGGAGCGCCCAGCGGCATGATCGCGACCGCGCCGGCCTCCTCGAGCTGCTTCGCTGCGATGGGATCGTCGACGCAATAGACCATCGGCTCGAACCCTTCCTTCACGAGCGTCTCGGTCGCCTTCAGTGTCTCACGCATGTCGGGATACAGGGTCTTCGCCTCGCCCAGCACTTCCAGCTTCACCAACGTCCAGCCACCCGCTTCTCGCGCGAGCCTCAGGGTCCGGATTGCCTCGTCGGCGGTGAAGCAGCCGGCGGTGTTGGGAAGGTAGGTGACCTTCTTGGGATCGATATGGTCGGTCAGCATCGGCTGGTTCGGATCGGCGATATTCACACGCCGAACGGCAACCGTGACGATCTCGGCGCCCGAAGCCGCAACCGCGGCCGCATTCTCCTCGAAGCTCTTGTACTTGCCGGTGCCGACGATCAGTCGCGACGCGAATGTGCGGCCTGCGACTGTCCATGTATCTGCGGCAATGGATTGCGGGGCATTCACTTCAACCACCTCCAACGAAATGCACGATTTCGAACTTGTCCCCCTCGTTCACGATGATTGTGCCAAGACTCGACCTCGGAACGACCTCCAGGTTGCGTTCGACGGCGACCTTGGACGGATTGAGTCCGATCGACTCAAGCATTGTGGCGATCGTGCGCCCGGCCTCGACGAACCGCGCCTCGCCGTTGACGGTTATGGAAATCGTCGCTTCCTGGGTCGTTTCAGTCATTTACGCCAACGCGCTTTGCCGCTTGCCATATCACTCATATAGAGCGGCGGCGCTCTGGCGCCAGCCGCGGATCCGGACTGGACGCGGCGGCGAAGCTCTGCAAGGGGCGTCACGCCATGGGCGCGCCGAAATCATTAGGGGAATAGAATGGCCGGACCAGCCAAGAAGGACGGCGCGACGGATGGGATGCGTATCGATCCCGCGCTTGTACGGGAGCTCGCGGAGCTCCTGACCGAGAATCATCTGACGGAAATCGAGGTCGAGGACGGCGACCGCAAGATTCGGGTGCAGCGCAACCTGTTCGCCGCCGCCGCGCCTGCTTCGCAGCCGGCCCTGGCGCCAGCGCCAGCCCCGCAACCAATGACGGCACCCCCAATGCACGCCGAAGCGCCGGTCGGTGAGCCGGAAGGCGATAGCGTCCGCTCGCCGATGGTCGGAACCGCCTATCTCGCGCCCGAGCCCAGCGCTGCGCCGTTCGTGTCGATCGGAGACTCGGTCAAGGCCGGCGACACGCTTTTGATCGTCGAGGCGATGAAGGTCATGAACCCGATCACCGCCCCTCACGCCGGCGTGGTCAAGCAGGTGCTGGTCGAAAGCGGCCAGCCGGTGGAGTTCGACCAGCCGCTGGTCGTCCTCGGCTAAAGTCCAAGCATGGCCATCCAGAAACTGCTGATCGCCAACCGCGGCGAAATCGCGCTCCGGATTCATCGCGCCTGTCACGAGATGGGAATTCGCACCGTCGCGGTTCACTCGACCGCCGACGACGACGCGATGCACGTTCGCCTTGCCGACGAAACAGTGTGCATCGGCCCCCCACCGGCAACCGAATCCTACCTCAACATCCCGAACATCATTTCCGCCGCCGAGATCGTCCACGCCGATGCGATCCATCCGGGTTACGGGTTCCTCTCCGAAAACGCGCAGTTCGCGGAGATCGTCGAAAGCCACGGGATCACCTGGGTCGGGCCCAAGCCCGAGCATATCCGGACGATGGGCGACAAGATCGAAGCCAAGCGCACAGCCGCAACGCTCGGGCTTCCGCTCGTCCCGGGCTCCGATGGCCCGCTCGAAGAGATAGCGGAGGCCAAGGCGCTGGCGGAAACCATCGGCTATCCGGTGCTGATCAAGGCCGCGTCGGGTGGCGGTGGCCGCGGCATGAAGGTGGTCGACAGCGAAGACCAGCTCGAAAGCCTGATCAGCCAGGCGTCCTCGGAAGCGCGCGCCGCTTTCGGCGACGCCACCGTCTACATGGAAAAATATCTCGGAAACCCGCGCCACATAGAATTCCAGGTGTTCGGCGACGGCGAAGGCAATGCGATCACCATCGGCGAGCGCGACTGCTCGCTCCAGCGCCGGCACCAGAAGGTGCTCGAGGAAGCGCCGTCACCCGCCCTTTCGCCTGAACAGCGTGACCGGATGAGCGAAACCGTCCGCAAGGCGATGAGCGAGATGGGCTATCGCGGCGCGGGGACGATCGAGTTCCTCTATGAGAACGGCGAGTTCTACTTCATCGAAATGAACACCCGCCTGCAGGTCGAGCACCCGGTGACGGAGATGATCAGCGGGATCGACCTCGTCCGGGAGCAGATCCGGGTTGCCAATGGCGATGGCCTGTCCTTCCAGCAGGACCAGGTCAAGCTTCACGGCCACGCGATCGAGTGCCGGATCAATGCCGAGGATCCGCAGACCTTCGTACCCTCCCCTGGCCTGGTGAAAAATTACGTCGCTCCCGGCGGGATGCACGTTCGCGTCGATAGCGGGCTCTACACCGGTTACCGGGTGCCGCCTTATTACGATTCCATGATCGCCAAGCTGATCGTTTACGGAACCACTCGCGAGCGCTGCATCATGCGGCTGAACCGCGCTCTCGAAGAGTTCGTCGTCGAGGGCATGAAAACCACTGTCCCGCTGCACCAGCGGATCGCCCGCGACCCCGAGTTCCTGGCGGGCGACTACACGATCAAATGGCTCGAAGCCTGGCTCGAGAAGAACCCGGAATAAGCCGGCGGGCGGACAGCCTTCCGGCCGATATCCGAATTGCTCAGGCGGCCATCAGGCCGCCGCGATAGACGACGCCCTCCAGTGTCCGGCCGGCGCCGCGAGCGACGCAGGTCAGCGGGTCGTCGGCGATGCGGACCGGAAGGCCGGTTTCGTCGGCGAGGACGATCCCGATGTCGCGAAGCAGCGACCCTCCGCCGGTCAGCGTGATTCCTTCATCGAGCACATCGGCTGCGATTTCCGGCTGCGTATTTTCGAGCGCGGCCCGGACGACTGCGACGATCCGCTGAACCGGCTCGGCGAGCGCTTCGGCGACCTGCGCCTGGTTGAGCGGGAATTCGCGCGGAATTCCGCGGGCGACATCGCGCCCTCGAACATAGGTCTCGAGCCCGGTGCCTTTCGATGGCGGTGCCGCGGTGCCGATCTCGATCTTGACCCGCTCGGCGGTGCCCTCTCCGATCATCAAATTATAGTTGCGGCGGACGTAGGAGATGATCGCATCGTCCATCCGGTCGCCACCGACCCGGGTCGAGCAGCAATAAGCGAGGCCCTGGAGCGAGATCACCCCGACTTCGGTGGTGCCGCCGCCGATATCGACGACCATCGACCCGATCGGCTCGGTGACTGGAAGCCCTGCGCCGATCGCGGCCGCCATCGGCTCTTCGAGGAGCGAAACGCGGTCGGCTCCCGCATTGCTCACCGCCTGCCGGATCGCCCGGCGCTCGACCGGAGTCGCGCAGGACGGGATCGAGATCACTACCTCGGGGCCGCGCGAGAATCGGCTCGGGCCGCCGTGCGCCTTGCGGATGAAGTGCTTGATCATCTCTTCCGCGACTTCGAGGTCGGCGATCACTCCGCTCCTCAGCGGCCGGATTGTCTCGAGATTGCCGGGTGTCTTTCCCATCATCAGCTTGGCGTCATCGCCAATCGCCCGGACGCGGCGGATTCCGTCATGACCGGTTTCCATCGCCACGACCGAGGGCTCGCTGATGACGATCCCCGCTCCAGCCGAATAGACGACGGTGTTGGCCGTGCCGAGGTCGATCGCGACTCCCCTCGGCGAGAAATTGAATAGGTTGCGCACGTGTCCCGCCCCTCCCGCGAAGCTGCCTAAAAAGAGAATCACCCCGGAAAAGAGCAGCTTGGCAGGTAGCGCTGTTAATCCCAGCCATGGTTAACGGAGAAACTTCCAAGCGTTGCCCTGCTGCGGCGGACGGTTGCGCTGGAGCAGGCTTGCGCCGGTCGCTTCGGGGCCTAGTGTAACGCTCCCCGGGGGGAGCCGCCGATGAGCCTGATCGCCGACCTGAAGTCGCTCGAACCGAGGCAAAGAAGCGCGATCTGGGCGAGCTACCTCGGCTGGACTCTCGACGCGTTCGATTACTTCCTTCTCGTCTTCATGATGAAGGCGATCGCGGCCGAGTTCAGCACCGACATTTCCGAAGTCGCGGTCGCGCTCATGCTGACTCTCGCGGCGCGGCCGTTCGGCGCGTTCTTCTTCGGCTTTCTCGCCGACCGTTACGGACGCCGGCCGATCCTGATCGTCGTCATCCTCGCTTTCTCATTATTCTCCGCCCTCTCCGGGCTGGCGGGGTCGCTGACGCAATTGCTGATCATCCGCACATTTTTCGGATTCGCGATGGGCGGGGAGTGGGGAATCGGCGCCAGCCTGGTGATGGAGACCATTCCCGCAAAGCTCCGCGGTCCGGTGTCGGGCCTCCTCCAGAGCGGCTATCCGTCCGGCTTCTTCGTCGCTAGCCTCGTTTATTTTGCGCTGTTCGACACCATCGGCTGGCGCGGGATGTTCTTTGTTGGGATCGCGCCCGCGCTGCTCGTCTTCCTGATCCGGCTTCACGTCGAGGAAAGCCCCGCCTTCGAGGCGAGCCGCGACAAGCCGCGGGTGAACGCCTTTCGCGAGCTTGCCCGCAACTGGAAGATCGCGCTCTACATGATCGTGCTGATGGCGGCCTTCAACGCCTTCAGCCACGGCACGCAGGACCTCTATCCGACCTTCCTCCAGGTCCAGCACGGCTTCGACACGCACGTGACTGGAACGCTCGCCGCGATCATGAATGTCGGAGCGATCGTCGGCGGCATTGGCTTCGGAATCTGGTCGGAAAAGATCGGCCGAAAGAACGCGATCATGATCGCCTGCGTCCTCGCCCTCCCGATCATCCCTCTGTGGGCGTTCAGCGTGACCCCGCTGATGCTCGCGATCGGCGGCTTCCTGATGCAGGTCGCGGTGCAGGGCGCCTGGGGGATCGTTCCGGTCCATTTGAACGAGCTTTCGCCGGGCGCGGTTCGGGCGATGTTCCCGGGCTTCGCCTACCAGCTCGGCAATTTGCTGATGTCGCGCAACGGGGTCTTCCAGGCGCAGATCGCCGAGAGCCACGGCAACAATTACGGTCTCGCTCTGGCGATCTTCGGAGGCGCGACGGCGGTGATTATCGCCGTCTGGACCTGGATGGGCCCCGAGCGAAAGCACGCCGACCTGACCAGCACCGCGTCCGCTCACGAATAGCTAGGCCGCCCGCGCAGCCTTCGCGAACAACAGCGCCGAACCCGCCCAAAGCGCCGCAAAGCCTCCGATCAGGAGGAGCAGCCCGAAAGCGCCGGGCGGCTCGTTCGCGGCGATCCCACGGGCGAAAACTACAAGACCGATCAGCGCCTGAGCGCCTGCCGTCACCGCCATCGCCCGGACCATCGGCTCGGCCTTGGCTTTCGCGACGATCGTTCCTGCAATCTCGATGGCCACCACGACTCCGAACATCAGGTTCGCGGAATTGTCCTCATTGCCCAGGATTCCAACCGCGCCGTTGATCCAGACGATGAGGAGGCTCGCAACCAGCGCAAGCGCGACGCCGCCACGATAGGCCCAATTTCGCGATGCCCTCGCCGCCAGCTCGAACAGCAGGCCCGTTCCGCCGATCAGCACGATTGCAAAGATGAAGTCGCTCAGCGTCCAGTTCACGCCGGGAGCGTCCAGTTGCATCGCCACCAGCGGCGCCATGATGATGGCCACCGGCGCGCCCCAGCCGAATAACCGCCATCGGTTCGCCGTGCGCATTGCCACTCCATTCGCCATTGCTTGCCTCCGCAGCCGATTACGGGTTCATTGTGCGCGCGCGGCCGGTGAGCGGCATGAGCGATTGATGAGGACGTGCTGAAATCGTGACTTCGGGCAGCTTCCGCTTCGACCGCTTCAGCCTCGACCCGAACGATCGCCAGCTTCGCGATGGCGCCAGCCCGGTGGAGCTCAACAGCCGCTATTTCGATGCCCTCGCCCTCCTCGTCCGCGAGCAGGGGCGCCTCGTTTCCAAGGACCGCTTCCTTGACGAGGTGTGGCGCGGCGTCCCCGTGACCGACGAAGCGCTCACCCAGTGCATCCGCACGCTGCGGCGGCAGCTCGGCGACGATGCGGCGCGGCCGAGATTCATCGAGACGGTCCCGAAGCACGGCTACCGCTTCATCGCCCCGGTGGATGCTGGCGGCACTAGCGCTCCGCGCCGAACGGAGAGGTCCTGGACTCGCGCCGCTTTGCTCGGCCTTGCCGGGGTCGTCGGCGGCGGCATCGCCGGGGTGGTAGGCGGCCTGTTCTACGGTTTCGCCGGAGCCTCCCAGCCGCTCGCACCCGGAATGGGCGCGATCTCGGTGCTTCTCGTCCTGCTCGCACTCACCATCCTCGTCGCGCTGATCGGCGCGTTCGGGGTCGCCTTCGGCATCGCCGGATCACTGCTGGTTACCGGCCGCATCGGGCCATGGAGCATCGCCGGAGGTGCGCTCGGAGGCTTGGTCATCGGCGCCTTCGTCGAATTGCTCGGGCTCGACGCCTTCACCTTGCTGTTCGGCCGCTCGCCGGGAGACATCACCGGCGCTTTCGAAGGCTTTTTGCTGGGCGGTGCGGTCGGGCTCGGCACCTGGCTGGCGACGCGCTTCCAAAAACTGCGCAACGGGACTTTGCTGGCAGCTCTCCTCGGCGGACTCGCCGGCCTCGCCACCCCACTCCTCGGCGGGCGGTTGATGGGCGGCAGCCTCGCGCTCCTCGCGGAGCATTTCCCCGGCTCCCGCCTCCGCCTCGACCGCATCGGCGCGCTGTTTGGCGAGAGCGGCTTCGGGCCGCTCACCCAGGCCGTCACGGGCGCGTTGGAAGGTGCTCTGTTCGCCGGCTGCGTGGTCGCTGCAATGCTCCTGGCACGGCGCCAGCTCGGCCAGCGCGGCTGACGCAAACTTATCGCCGTCCGGCGCGTTGGCCGGGTTGCGATGGCGTATCGAACCCCGATCCGGACCAGCCGCTGGAAGCCGATGGCCGCAGCCCTGCTCGTCACCGGGACCCTCGGATTCGGAGTGATCACCGGGCTCAACGTCGACATGGTCGGCCGCGCGGTCGAGCACCTGCAGGCGTTCGACATCAGCCTTCCCAAGCCGCCTCCGCCCCAGCAGCCCCAGCCAAAGCCGAAACCAAAGCCCAAAGCGGAAGGCGCTCCCGCCGCGCCCAAGGCTTCTCCCATCGTCGCTCCAAAGCCGGAAGTGCAGGTCCCCACCAGCCAGCCGGTGGTAGCGGCGCGGCAGGCGGGCACCGGCGCCTCTTCGTCCAGCGGCCAGGGCGGCGCCGGCACCGGAACGGGCGCCGGCGGAACGGGTTCGGGCCTGGGCTCGGGAGGCGGCGGGAACACGCCGGCGCGGTTGGTCGGCAACCTGTCGCGCTCCGATTATCGCCGCCTGACTTCGGGGCGGCTTCCGCAGGGCGCGGCGGGGCTGGCGATCGGAGTCGACACCAGCGGCCGGGTGAATTCGTGCCGGGTCGAGCATTCGAGCGGCGACCCCGTCATCGATGCAGGGCTCTGTCCTTTGGTCTCGGCCGAGCTACGCTTCGAGCCGGCGCGCAATGCACGCGGCCAGCCGATACCCTATTTCACCCATTACCTGGCGACCTGGCGGCGCTGACCTCAGCGAGCGGCGATTTCGCCGCCGCCCGAGCCCAACTCCGCAAGCCGGCTCGCGTCCCAGCCATAGACGTCGTCGAGATAGGTGATCGACGACCCTTCCGGGATCGCTGTCAGGTAGATCACGAAGACCGGCACCGGCCGGTCCAGAGTGACCTTGATGTCCGGAGCGTCGGAGGTCGCGTGAAGCTCGTGGCCGAACAGCCACTTGCCGAGCCTCGTCGCGTCGTCCAGCCGAATGCACCCGCCGCTGTAGGTGCGAACGCTCTTTTCGAGCAGCTCCCTCGCGGTGGTGTCGTGGAGGTAGACCCCGAACGGATTGGTGAAGGTGTATTTGACGTTACCGAGAACGTTGCGCGGACCCGGAAGCTGGCGGACCCGGATCTGGATCGTTCCGTCCTTCACCGCTTTCCAGTCGACGGTGCTGGGATCCACCACGGAAGGGTTGTCGCCCCAGTCGGACAGGACCTGGTAGCCACGCGACTTCAGATAGCCCAGGCCATATTCCTCGACGAATTTGCCTACGTCGTCCCAGACCAGGTCCGGCGGCACGTTCCAATAGGGATTGAGCGAGGCGTAATGGAGGTAGCCCGCCATCATCGGAGTCTTTCGGTCGTCGCGTTCCTGGCCGACCACGACCTTCATGGAATCGACGAGCTTGTTGCCGTCGTACATGTACAGCCGTTGAGTAGCCGGATTGACGACGATGTAGCGCGGCTGGTCCGACGGAAGCACGCGCGCCCGATCGAGGTTGATCTTCAGCAGGTCGCGCTGCTTGTCATTGTCATAATCGCCGGCAACCAGCGCCCGGCGAAGCTTCGCGTACATGGGATTCATCCATTCCATGTTCGCGACATATTCCGCGAGCGACGGTGCCCTCGCTGCGTCCTGAAGGAACTTCAGGGGCGACGGCGGCCCGAGACGGAGCGCGGGATCCACATATTTGAGAACCGTGAACGGCGGCGTCTTCAACTGGCGCGCATAGTCCGCGAACGCCTGGCTGAGCATGAAATCCGCCTTGGTGACGGCATGCTTGTCGCCGTCCGAGGCCTTGCGGATCGCCTTTCGAATTTCGTCGAGGTTGAACACCGCCGGATCGATCCCGTCGGCGGAAGAACTGGTTAGCTCAGTGAGCAGCGCCTGCGCTGCCGAGGTCGGTTGCCCGGCCTGGAACCAGAGGGGCTGGTTTTGCCGGATTTTGTAGAAATCCTCGATGCTTTGCCCCTGGGGCACGGCAAGGGCCGCGGCAGTCGCCGCTTGGGCGGGCGAAGGCACGACAACCGGAGCCGCTGCAATCAAGGCGGTTGCGGCGAGCGCGACAGAGAAGGAGCGCACCGGCTCGAGGCCGGTGCGCTTTGAACTCAACTTGATCACGTTACTAATACTATCCGAGTTTATCCGCGCTCGCCACTCATGACCGGAGCCGGAGCCGGAGCCGGAGCGGCCGCCGGCGGCTGACCCGGATAATATTGGCCGTTGTAGATGTAGCCGTCGACCTGGCCGTCGTTGTTGCGATCGGACCAGACCGCGCCGGCGAGACCACCGACAGCAGCGCCGATCACCGCGCCCTGAATGACGCTGACGCCCGGAATGACCGCACCGGCAACCGCGCCGAGCGCAGCACCGCCGACCGCACCGGTCGCAACGCGGCCGAGCGTGTTGTCATAGCCCGCCGGGGTGCCGGCATAATATTGGCCGTTGTAGGTGTAGCCGTCGACATAGCCGTCGTTGTTGCGATCGGCCCAGATCGCGCCCGCGAGGCCGCCGATGGCCGCGCCGGCAATCGCGCCGGTGGCAACGCTCACGCCCGGCACAACCGCGCCGACCGCCGCTCCACCAACCGCGCCGATCGCCGCGTCACGAGTGACGGCGGGGTTGGAGGCACAAGCGGCAAGTGTAGCGGTTCCGGCGAGGACCGCCGCCAACATGGATTTCTGCATCATCTTTCTCCCGTGTAGTTGATCATCCGGACCATGCCCCGGGTTCCCACTTCCCCCGGCGACGGTGCATGTCACATCGCCCGAAACGACGCTCGCTGCGTAACGTTCCGGCATCGCTACAATGCTTGACCGGCCCTGCGGTTGCAGGCACGAACCCGGCTAGCCAGTACCGGATGTCGCTAAGATGAACCGTTCCGCCAAAGCAACGATTTTCCACAACCCAATGTGCGGCACTTCCCGCAAAACGCTCGAAATCCTGCGCGATTCCGGGCGCGATGTGTGGATCCGCGAATATCTCAAGGATCCGCCGTCGCGCGACGAACTCAAGGGAATGTACGACCGCGCCGGGATCACCCCGCGCGAGGGCCTTCGCGCAAAGGAGCCGATCGCCGCCGAACTTGGGCTGCTCGAACCGGATGTCGACAGCGACACGATCCTCGACGCGATGGTCGAGCATCCGATCCTGATCGAACGGCCTCTCGTCGAAACCGAAAAAGGCGTCCGTCTCTGCCGGCCGCAGGACAAGGTTCACGAGATTTTGTAGAAAGCGCGGGTGACCGCGCTCGATCCCCGCCTCCTGCTCCAGGGCTATGCGATGGGGATATTCCCGATGGCGGACAGCCGGGACTCGGACGAGATATTCTGGGTCGAGCCCCGAAGCCGGGCGATCCTCCCGCTCGACGGCTTCCATCTTTCCCGCTCGCTGAAGCGCACGTTGCGGTCGGGCAAGTTCACGGTCACCGCCGACCGCGCGTTCGCCGAAGTCGTCATCGCCTGCGCCGACCGGGAGGAAACCTGGATCAACGGCGACATCGAACGGGCGGTCCTGTCGCTCCACCGTCTCGGGCACGCCCATTCGGTGGAGGTCTGGAAAGACGATGCGCTCGTCGGCGGGCTCTACGGAATCTCGCTTGGCCGGGCATTTTTCGGCGAAAGCATGTTCAGCCGGATGACGGACTCGTCAAAGGTCGCGCTGGCCTGGCTCGTCGCTCGCCTGAAAGTCGGCGGTTATGAGCTTCTCGATTGCCAGTTCATGACCGGGCACCTGGCCTCGCTGGGCGCGGTAGCGGTATCTCGCGACCGCTATGTCGCGTTGCTGGCTGCGGCGCTCGGCGAAGGCGCTTCCGCCGCAGGCTCCGCGGCAGGTGCTTCTTCCGCTGGCGACGCCTGGTCGCCCGGCGATTTCCGGGCGCTCGACTCGCTGCTCGACGAGGAAGGCGCGGCTCCGGGAGGCGGCGGCGGGCCGGGCGGGAAAGTCATCGCGCAGCTCTTGGGCCACACATCGTAAACCGGGTGCTGGACGACGTTCAGCGACGGCGATTCCTTGTACACCCAGCCGGAGAAAACCCGCCGGTACTTGTTGTCCGGGCCCCGCACATCGAGCTGGAGGAAGGCGCCGGTCAGCTTTTCCTGCTCCCAGGGAGCGGTCGCCTCGCAGGCGCGCAGGTGAATGATCGCGTCGCCCGCGCGGACCGACATTCCCGGCTTCATCCTCAGATTGTGGACGATCCCGTTGCGCTTGTTGAGGAAGCCGATGACCGCCACGCGGTCCTTCATCGGGGTCAACCCGGCTTCGTTGCCCTTGAGCACCTGGCTGGTGTTTGCAGGCTGGAGCTCCTGCTCATTTCCCTGCTGCTTGCTCCCGCAGGCCGCGAGCGCGAGCCCGAGCGCGACGCAGGTTCCCGCGTTCCGGAGCACTCTTATTCCGGCGTCCAGGGCTGGTAGTCGCCGGTCGCGGCCGGCCGGACCTTGCCTGAGCCGAGCGCCCCGTCCGGACGGAAAGCGGCCATTGTCCCGGTCAGATTGGGGAGCGGCTCTTTCTGCCACTTGCGGACCGGCGGCAGAGCCTCGTCCGGAAGATCGTCGATCGTTCCCTTGAGCCACAGCTGCCATGCTGGCGGCACTCGGCTTCCGTCATTGTTCCCGTTATAGATCACCCAGCGGCGCCGCGGGTTCTGCTTCGACTGGTAATAGACGTTGCCGGCATCGTCCTTGCCGACCTCATTGCCGAAGCGCCACGTGAAGAGCTTGGTGCCCCAGGTGTCGCCGTTCCACCAGGTGAAGGTTTTGGACCAGAATCCCATGGCGCGTGCCTCTGCCGTGTCGCGGAAGAGAGTGCAAGCGATGCATTGCTTACGCGTCCGTTCCGTTTCACTCTGCGGCGATGATCCGCGCTCTTCTGGCACTGATGTTTGTCGTGGTTGCGGGATCGGCATCTGCCCAGGCGCCCGCACTTCCCTTCGTCCTCAAGCAGGTTGGGCCGGGCGTCTACGCGGCCATCGACGGACCCGAACACAAGTCCGGAGCCAACGCGGGATTCGTCATCGGCGACGATGGCGTGCTCGTCATCGACAGCTTTTTCTACCCGGAGGCCGCCCGCGCGCTTGTCGCCGAAATCCGGCGGCTGACGCCCAAGCCGATCCGTTACCTCGTCAACACCCACTATCACGCCGATCATACCGGCGGAGACCAGGTGCTTCGCGATTCCGGGGCGATCATCGTCGCCCACCGCAACGTCCGCGCCTGGGTGCGGAGCGAAAACATTCATCTGTTCGGCGACCGAATCACGCCGGAACTGAAGGCTCGGATCGAGGCGCTGCCGCTTCCGGACGTCACTACGTCGACCGGCCTCACGGTCTGGCTCGGCTCGCGAAGGGTGGTGGTCCAGACGGTGCTGGGGCACACCGGCGGCGATCTGACGGTCGAGGTGCCCGACGCGAAGGTGATGTTCACCGGCGACCTTCTGTGGCGCAAAATTGCGCCCAACCTGATCGACGGTTCCGTCCAGGAGTGGACTGTGACGGACGCCGATTTCGAAGCGATGCCGGATGCAGCCCGCATGGTCTTCGTGCCGGGGCATGGCGACGTTTCCAACCTCAAGGACGTGCAGGACTTCCGCCAATATCTCGCCGACCTGCGGCGGCTGGTGACCGAAGGCAGAAAGGCCGGGCTGAAGGACGACGCACTCGCAGCAGACGTCGGGCCGAAGCTGAAAGCGCTCCATCCCGACTGGACGATCAGCGACCGCGCCGCGGCCGCCGAGATCCGCTACATGAATGACGAACTTGCAGGGACGAAACGCCGCCCCATTCCAGATCACCCTGACTAGGCGCCGTCGCGCTTCTAGCGCTCCATTCGGTAAAGAAGGTTCAGCGAAACGCCCGTCTCCAACTGCCCTGGCGCAACGATCCCTCCATCGCGCTCGGGCGCCGCTGGCGGCGGGGGCGGCGGCGGAGCGGACATGTTCCGGACGCTGGCCCCGGTGACGATGACGTCCGTGCCGCGATAGGACGTGCCCTCCTCAACCGATAGCAGCCGCACCGATGTGTAACCGTTGTTCCGCGCATATTCGGTCGCTTCCGCCTGCCCTCGAGCCATTGCTCGGATGCGCGCTTCCTTCCTCAGCGGCGCCGGGTCCGAGATTCCGAAATTGGGCCCGTAGACAGTGTCCGCGCCAGCCGTCGTCAGCGCGTCCAGCAATGATGTCAGCTTGTCGATGTCGCGCGTTTTGATCTGGACCGAATTGCTCGCGATGTAGCCAACCAAGGTCTGGCGACCTTGCCCGTTCGGCTGCGGGTCCCAGCGGTAGTCGGGTTGAAGCTGGATTCCCTGCGTCTGGATATCACGCTCGCGAACGCCGGCGGCACGAATGGCGGCAAGCAGCTTTTCGGTCTTGACCTTGTTGGCCGCGACTGCGGCGGTCGCGGTCGCCGCCTTTGCCTGCGTGCCGACTGTCATGCTCGCCTCGTCCGGAGGAGTTCTCAGCGATTCGGCGATATTGACGCGCACCAGGGGCGTGCTCGCCATTTCGGCGATACTCGCGGTCGGCGCCTCCTGCGCCACTGCAGTCCCCGATTGAATCAGCGCCGCCGACACCGCGACGGCCTTCAACAGTTTTGCGATTTCCATCAATCCCTCCGGTGAACCGAATTCCCCGGCGGGGTAAGGCGCGACACTTGAGGACGATGTGAACGTGGCCGTCAGTCCGCGTTAAGGCCGTTCGAAGAGCTCGGCTAGTGCCCCCACTCGACCTTGTCGCCGGGTACGATCCCAAGCTGTGCCGCTCGCCCGCCCGCGATTTCCAGCACCGCGGCGATCGGCTCGAGCGACGGAACCGGCGTGTCGTCGAGCGCCTTGGCCGTCGCGATCCGGGCGATCGTCCCGTCGGCGCGGATGAAGACCATGTCGAGCGGGATGAGCGTGTTGTGCATCCAGAAGGACACCGGCTGCGGCGGGTCGTAGGGGAAGATCATCCCGCGGTCGGGGCCAAGATGCTTCACGAACATCAGGCCGGTTTCCTGCTGCTCGACGGTCTCGGCGACGTCGACGGTGAAATAATGAACCCCGCTCGCCGAGGTGATCGTCAGCGGCACCTGGCGAAGCCCCGTTTGCGCCTCGCCCGCTGGGGCATCCGCGGGAGCGACGGTCGGGCTGCACGCCGCCAGGGCGATCGCAATCGCAACGAAAATGCCCTTCACTGAATGGACCGCAGTTCGACTGCCGTCAGTCCCTTGCGCCCCTCGGCAATACGCGCCTCTACCATTTCGCCTTGCTGAAGCTCCCCGAGTCCCGAATTGCGGACCGTCTCCATGTGCACGAAGATGTCCTGCCCGTCGACACCCGGCCGGGTCAGGAAACCGTATCCCTTGGCCCGGTTGAACCATTTGACCTCGACCGGCTCATAGTCGCCGGCCTCCTCGGCGAGCCCGGTGCGATCGGCACGCTCCGCGCAACTCGAGGGTTTGCGGGGCGCGACGGCGATCTCGGTGGTGTCGACAGAAAGGATTCTCTTCGCCTGGAGCCCGCGCTCCAGCCGCATCGGGATGCACTCGACCAGGGCGCCTTCCGGCAGGCTCCTGCGGCCGTGCTCCTTGAGAACGCTGAAATGGACGAGGATATCGCCGTCGACGGAGTCGCTGACCAGGAATCCGAAGCCGCGGGTCGCGTCGAACCATTTCACCCGCGCCGAAACCGGGGCGATCCCGGATTCATCCGAATCGGTCAACACGACCTCCGCGGGCGCGGATGCAGCCGTGCCGGCCGATCCGTCCGAATCGGTCTCAATGGCATCCGCGGGTGCGGGTGCGGGTTGGGGTTCCTTCGTCCGAGCCACAGAAACCTTAACTTGGATTATGTCGGCCAACCGACTCTACAGCAACCGGTTACAATTTTTCTTCCAGCAATGCGACATCAACCTCCTCGCCGGGCCTAAGCGACAGGATCGCCTTGGAAATTTCAAACCCGTGACCGGCGCGAATCATGGCCGCGAGGATGCGCTCCCGCTCCTTTGGATCGGCGATACCGGCGGCAAACGGGCCGATTCTCCGCCGCCGCGCGAAACGAAGGGCGGCTTCGACCGACTCGCCCGCGGCGAGGGCCCTCGCCGCTTCGCCGTCCTCGTCGCCGATCCCCGCCTGATGAAGCGACTGGTTGACCCGGCGCGGTCCATAGCCGCGGGAAGTCAGCGAGCGCGCCTTCGAAAGCGCATATTCGGCGTCATCGACATAACCCAGCGACGCCAGCCTTTCGACGACCGCTTCGAGGTTGGGAGCGCCCTCCCCCGCCCAGCCGCGTTCGCGAATCTTTCTGGACAGATAGGCGCCGAGCTTCGCCCGTGTCGTTGCGAACCGCCCGACATAGGCAAGCGCAAGCTCGTCGAGCCTGCTTTTATCGAGAGGTGTTGGCTCCCGGCGCCGCTTCCGTCCACGCATCGCGCCCTTTTTGTGCCACAGTCCCCACTCATGACAATGGTCCGGCGCCGGGGAGACCGCCGGCTGGATTCAACATTTCACAGGATTTTGCGTGCTGGACCCCAATTCGACCGACCGCGCCGACTTGGCCCCGGCTGGCGCAACGCCGACCATCGACAGCCTCCCGCGACGGATTGCGGACTTCGGGACCCTTGCCGAAGCACTGGACTATGCGGCGAAAGGCCGCCGCGGATTGAACTTCCACGATGCTCGGGGGTCGCTCGTCCACGCTTATCCTTATTCGGAGCTCCGTGACGAAGCCCTCGTCACCGCTCGCCGGCTCATCGGTGCCGGACTCAAGCCGGGTGACCGCATTGCCCTGGTCGCCGAGACGGGCCCCGAGTTCGCCGCAGCCTTTTTCGGAGCCGTCTACGCCGGCGCGTGGCCGGTGCCCCTGCCGCTGCCGACGAGCTTCGGCGGACGCCAGGCCTATGTCGACCAGCTGAAAATCCAGCTCAAAAGCTGCGACCCGGTTCTATTCCTCGTTCCGCAGGAGCTCGCCGAGATGGCGGCCGAAGCGGCCGGCGAAGTTCGGGCGATGACGTGGGAGCAGTTCGCCGCGCTTCCGGCCGACGACTGTACGCTTCCTGAAGCCGACCCGGATTCGATCGCCTACCTCCAATATTCGAGCGGCTCGACTCGCTTCCCCCACGGCGTCGCGATCACCCATCGAGGACTCCTCGACAATCTCCGCGCGCACGGCGTCGGTCTCAATCTCGAAGACTCGGACCGGTGCGTTTCATGGCTGCCCTGGTACCATGACATGGGCCTGGTCGGGTGCCTGTTGTCGCCGCTCGCGAACCAGCTTTCGGTCGACTACCAGAAGACAGAGGATTTCGCCCGCCGCCCGCTGGCGTGGCTCGACATGATTAGCCGCAATCCGGGAACGACCGTCAGCTACTCGCCGACCTTCGGTTACGACATCTGCGCCCGGCGAATGAGTTCGCAGACCCGCGCCGAGGACCGCTTCGACCTGTCGCGCTGGCGGATCGCCGGCAATGGCGCCGACATGATCCGCCCGGACGTGATGCAGGCGTTCGTCGATGCATTCGCAGGAGCGGGCTTCAACGCCGCTGCCTTCTGCCCAAGCTACGGCCTCGCCGAAGCGACCCTGGCCGTATCGCTGATGCCTCCCGGCGAGGGAATCCGCATTGAGCTGGTCGAGGAAAGCGAGCTTTCCGGAAGCGAGTCCGACGACACCGAGGGCGAGCGTCCGACCCGCTATCGGGCCATCGTCAATTGCGGCCGGCCGGTCACCGGAATGGAGGTCGAAGTCCGCGATGCCGTAGGTTCGGCGCTGCCGGATCGCGGAATTGGCCGAATCTTCGTTCGCGGCAAGGCGGTCATGGTCGGCTATTTCCGCGACGAGGAATCGACCGAAGCTTGCCTGTCGCCCGACGGTTGGCTGGACACCGGCGACATGGGTTACCTGTCGAACGGCTACATCTTCATCGTCGGCCGCGCCAAGGACATGATCATCATCAACGGCCGCAATTACTGGCCGCAGGACATCGAATGGGCGGTCGAGCAGCTGCCGGGCTTCAAGTCCGGCGACATCGCCGCCTTCGCGATCACCGGCCCCTCGGGCGAGGAAACGCCCGCCGTCCTCGTCCACTGCCGGGTTTCCGATCCCGACGAGCGCGGGCGGCTTCGCAACGACATCCGCGACCGGGTCCATGCGATCACCGGCATCAGCCCGATCGTCGAGCTCGTCCCCCCGCGCACTCTTCCCCGAACCAGCTCGGGCAAGCTGTCGCGGACCAAGGCGCGGTCGCTCTATCTTTCCGGCGAGATTCAACCGTACGATATCGCCGCCTGATTCCGCTTCACCTTTCCCCGTGCTAAACGGCCGCTGATGTTGGACAGGACTGGCGGGCTATCTCCGCTCACGCTGCGCCGCGCTTCTCGCCATCCGGGCTGGTTCGCCGTCGGCTGGAGGGTGGCTGCGGTCCTCGCCGTGATCACCTTCATCATCGCCTTCCACTGGATCGAGCGCGGCGGTCTTTATGACATGCGCGACGGTCACATCAGCTTCCTCGACGCTGTCTATTTCACGATGATCAGCGCGACCACGACCGGCTATGGCGACATCGTACCGGTCAGCACCGAAGCGCGGATGTTCGATGCTTTCGTCGTCACTCCGATCCGTATTTTCCTGCTGCTGATTTTCATCGGGTCAGCCTATCTCTTCGTCGCGCGGAATTATTGGGAGGCTTTTGTCATGAAGCGCATTCAGCGCGACCTCTGCGACCACGTCGTCGTCACCGGGTTCGGGGTCAAGAACCGCCGCGCGGTCGAGGAGCTGGTCAACCTCGAGGTCAACCCGCGCAACATCGTCGTCATCGACAAGGATCCCGACGCGCTGGTGGTCGCGGAAAGCTACGGCTGCACCGTCCTCAAGGGCGATTCGACTCGCGACGAGACTCTCCGCGCGGTTCATATCGAACGCGCGCGCCTGCTCATCATTTCCGCGGGGCGGGACGATACCTCGATCCTGATTTGCCTCACCGCCCGCGACCTTGCCCCCAACCTGCGGATCAGCATTGCGGTCAACGAGCAGGACAATGAAGCGCCGGCACGGCGCGCCGGCGCCAACGTCGTCGTCAACCCGCTCGGCTTCGCAGGGCTGCTCCTCGCGACTTCGCATGGCAGCCAGCACATCGCGGATTATCTCGTCGATCTCGCCTCCCAACAGGGCAAGGTGCATCTGGTCGAACGTCCGGTTCAGCCGGATGAGGTCGGCAAGTCGCTCGACCAGCTCAAGGGCGCCATCGCTCTCCGGGTCATTCGTGACGGCAAGCCCGCGGGGTCGTGGCAAACAAAGCGCAAGCTGCTCCGGGCCGGCGACATGGTAATGGAAATCCGGACCACCGACTGACTGGCGCAAAAGCATCCGCGAACCGAGCGCGCTCTCGTCGCAGGAACCGGCCCAACCGTCGTTCGCTTGAACGGCCGTGGCAAACGCCGTCAACCTCGATAACGCGACGATCGCCCTTGGACTCCAGCTCGCCGTCGCCGCGGGTTTCGTTCTGCTGATGGTGACCATCCACAGCCTCGGGCTTCTCGGCATCAGCCGCTTGCTCCGGCTCAATGCCGATCGACTGAAAAAGCGCGAGATGGACTTCGGAGCGGTACTTCTCCTGGGGACGACAGGAGTCTTTCTCTTCCTCCTGCACATCATCGAGATCGTCGTCTTCGCGATCTTTTTCGTCGAGGTCGACGCCAAGGTTCCGGATTTCGCCGCCGCTTTATATTTCTCGGCCGCGGCCTATGCGACACTCGGGACGACCGCCAACTTCATCCCGCCGGAGTGGCAATTGATCGGAGCATTCGAAGCCGTGATTGGATTCGTCCTGATCGGCTGGTCGACGGCCTTTGTGGCGAGGACCATGAGCCGACTGGAAGCCTGAACGCCCCCTTGCGAAGGACAGGCCGCGCCGCTACCTCGCCCGGCGGCTGCAGGAGTGTAGCTCAGCTGGTAGAGCATCGGTCTCCAAAACCGAGGGCCGCGGGTTCGAATCCTGCCACTCCTGCCATCCGCTTCCGGGCCTATTGCGGACCCAGCCCCTGGAGCATCGGAGCCTGAACCTGGACCGCCGAATCGCGGGGATAGGTCCCGGCCTGGATTTCGTCCGTGAACTCCCGCTGCTCGCGATGCTTCTCCTTCCACTGTTCGGCGGTGAGGCAAACGCGGCGCTTGGCGAGCCGGGAACCGATCTGCTCCTCCGATTCGCAGATGAGCTTGTTCGGGTCCGCCTCGACGGTCTGGCGGTACTGGGTCACGGGAACGGTGTTTTGAGCGGCGGCCGGAAAAGCCGGGAGCAAGGCTGCGAGGGTAGCGAGGGCAATCGTCTTCATGGCGGCTTCGCCTCTTTTTGATCAACCCGCCTCAAGCATAACGGTTTTCTGGTTGCTCCGACAGCCTACACCTTGGCTACTTGCCACCCGCGCTCCTTGAAGGCAGCATCTTGTCCCGAGGGGATGGCTGTTCATGGCGAGCGTATTCCTGAGCTATGACCACGAGGATTCGAGCCGAGCGGCTCCCCTTGCGGCCGCTCTCGAGGCCAATGGCCATAGTGTCTGGTGGGACCGGCACCTTCACGGCGGCGCCGAATATAATAGCGCGATCGAAACCGCGGTTGAGACCGCCGATGCAGTGGTCGTGCTGTGGTCGGGCAATTCCGTCCGGTCCGCCTGGGTTCGGGACGAGGCCGGCGAAGGCCGCGACCGGGGAAGGCTCGTCCCGGTCCTGATCGAAACCGTGAAGCCGCCGATGGGCTTTCGGCAATATCAGACCATCGACCTGGCGGCCTGGAACGGCGGCAAGCGGATCCCGCGCCTTCCGGAACTTCTCCACGCGATCGAAAAGGTCGCCGGTCCTGCGGGTGTCGCCGAGCCCGAACCGCCAAAGCCGGTTCCGAAACCCAAGCGGGCCGCCACGTCCGGGGGCCAATCGCTCTCGCGCCGGGCCGCGCTCGGTGCCGGTGCAGCCACGGCTGTCGCCCTTGCGGGCGGCGGCATCTGGTGGGCGACTCGTCCCGGTGAAGACCCGCGCCTGGCGGGCTTGTTCCAAAAGGCGCGGGATGAGGCCGCCGATCTCTCCGCCGACGAGAACACGATCAAGGAGCTCGAGCGCGCCGTCGCGGCGCAGCCCAAAAATGCGAAAGCGCTCGGTTTGCTCGCGTTGGCGAACAGCCTACTGGTGCTCAACTCCCCGCCGGACCAGACGGAGCGGCTTGTGAATGCCGCGCAATCGTCGGCGCAGCGGGCGCTGGCAATCGATGACAAGGAGCCCAACGCCCTGCTTGCGATGTTCGAGCTTCAGGGCTCGACCCTCGACTGGTTCACGCGCGACCAGAAGCTTCGGCAGATCCTCGCGATCGACCCGAACAATCTCGGCGTGCTCGCGGAAATCGTGCTGCTCACGCAAGCGACAGGGATGTGGCGCGAATCCTGGGATTTCAACGAGCAGGCGCTGGCGCTGGCGCCGCTCAACCTCGATTATCTCAGCAAGCGGGCGTTAAAGCTGTGGATTCTCGGCCATGTCCCGCAGGCCGACAAGGTGATCGACCAGGCGCGCGCCCTGAACCCCAAGCATCCCTGGCTGTGGTGGGTCCGATTCTACCTTTATGCGGTGACCGGGCGGCCGCAGGCGGCCCAGGCGATGCTCAACGGCGATCCGACAATGCTTGGATATCCACCCCTCGTCAAAATATGGAAACACGCGCTGCTGGCGCTGGCTGGCCACTCGCCATCGGCTGTCGCGGCGACGCGCGAGGCGTGCGTGGATGGAGCCCGCAAATCAGCAATCCTCGCCAGCCAGAGCGTCACCATCCTGGCGCTTCTTGGCGACCTCGACACCGCGTTCGAAATCGCGAACGGGCTTCTCCTCGCCCGAGGCCCGATCGTGCGGCAGGACCAGGTCGGCTCGGATGCGACGAGAGACGCCAGCTGGCGAATCAGCACGCAGTGGATGTTCACGCCCGCCGCCAAGCCGATGTTCAACGACCCCCGGTTCCTGGAGCTCTGTCAGGGGATCGGGCTCACCGATTACTGGCGGCGGCGCAACGTGAAGCCCGATTACCAGCTCTCCTAGAAACGCATTTCAAGCCCGACTCCCGCCATCCGCGGGTCGTCCGCCTCCGCGATGTCCGGGTTTCGCTGGAACCAGGACGTCACGTGGAAACTGTCGAACACATTGCGGACATAAGCGAAAATCGTGATTCTCCGGAATGTATATGCCGCCCGGGCGTCGACGATCGCGGCGCGGCCCACCACCAGCTCCGGACTGTCGAAATCGTCGGTGAAATAGCGGCCGTGGTAGCGGACCTGAGCGGACAGCCTCAGCCCCTTCACCGGGGTCCAGTCCGCGGCCGCGGAGCCGGTCAGATGGGGCGCCCGCTGGAATTGGCGCCCGATGATCTCGCCGTCGCTGTTCTGCCCGGCCTTGATCCGCGTGCGAAGGAGGCCAATCCCCCCGCGAAGCGCAAGCGTCGCCGACGGGCGCCACGCGAGCCCGACCTCCGCGCCGGCCGTAGAAGCCTTGGGAACGTTGTTGAACTTGCTCGTGAACTCGATGCTCCCGTCGGGACTCGTGATCGGCAAGACCACGACGCGCTGGGCATCGCGGATGTCGTTGTAGAACAGGTTTGCCTCGATCGACAGGTTGCGCCCGACGTCGCCCTTCAGGAATGCCTCGTAATCCCACAGATATTCGGCGCCGAACCGGTCGAGACCGCCCGTATCGAAATCCAGGGTCGCTCCGCCCGGATTATAGGCCCGCTGCACCAGCAAACCCGCCTTCAGCCTCGGGTTCAAAGCATAAGTCGCCGTGAATTTCGGAAGGAACGCCGAAAAGCGCGCGTCGAAATTGACTGGCGCGTTGGTGCGCCCCACGAGGGTCCCCTCGCGCTCCTGGCTGTCATGTTGGTAACGCCCGCCGGCGCTCATGGTCAGGCGATCCGTCAACGCGACTTCAGCCTCGCCGAAGATCCCGAAGCTGTCCTGGCGATCCCTGAAATTGCCGATGCTTCCGACGAAATTGGCGGTGATGTCGATCGCCTGCCGGAAATTGGAATCGAGGAAGTGGACCCCGCCGCGAAAAGTGACGGACTCCGCCGGTTTCCAGTTGCCGAACGCCTCGATCGACTTGTCGACGAGGTGCGCCCTCGCCTCTCCCTGGCCCGGCGGCGCGAATCGGCGGGTGTGGGTGTCGCCAAGGCTCGCGACCATGTCCACTTGCCCGTTGTCGAATTGCTGGCTCGCGTTAAGGGTCGCGGAGTCCACCTTGACCCGGAAAATCCCGTATCCTCCGAGCGGGAAGAACCGCTTTCGAAGCGGCGCCAGCAGCGGCACGTCCTGCGGCGCCTGCGAACGCGTGTGGGCGAAGGTGCCGAGGATCTTGAACCCCGGCAGCGCCGTCGGCTCGCCGAGCAGCTTGAGCCGAAGGAACGAATAATCGTCGTCGTTGGGGTCCGCTCCGCGCATCACTCGAGCGAGCTTGGCGGTCGCGTGCTGATGCCGGATGTCGCCGGCGAGCCGGAAAGCGAGCTGGTCGGCGACGATCGGCCCCGACACCACCGCCGACGCTTCCCTGGTGTCGAAATCGCCGGCGATCAGGCGGCCGGCGCTTTCCCACTCGTATGTCGGGTCGTTGGTGGTGATGACGATCCCGCCGCCGATCGAATTGCGCCCGTGGGTGACGGTTAGCGGGCTCCGGAACACCTCGACCTGCTTCACGTCCCAGAGCGGCGCATTCCCGAACACGAATTCCTGGAACCCGACCGCCCGCCCGTCGATCTCGACCGTCGCCCGGGGCCGGGCACCGCCGAGGAAGGCCGGAAGCGAATTGAGAACCCCCGTCGAATCCTGTCCGCGGATCGACGGGCCCTGGCTGCTGCTCACCACGATCACATTGGGGACCGAGGCAATCAGTTGTTCCATCCGGTCCAGCGGAGCGGCGTCGAGTTCGCGCCCGGTGAAGACGGCGACGCTCGACGGCGTATCGCGAAGCTTGCGCTTCACCCGCTCGCCGGTGACGATGATGTCTTGCGATTGCTCCTTCGGAGGCTCCGCGGCCGGAACAGCGGCTGCACCAGCCGCCTGCGCTGCAAGAATCGACGCGATCCAAAGCATCTCGCCCGCCCCCCCGAGCAACACGGATTAGCAATCGGTACAGCATTTTACGGCAGTTCCGTTACTAACTTTGGATAGGGGTTGGCGGTCAGCCTTGAACCCCCGCTCCGCGCACGCTAAATGCGCCCCTGTCCGAGGTCCGGCGGGAAAGCCCCCGCGGACCTCGTTTTTCTATCCCGAAGAGGACAATCGAGAAGTGGCAAAGGTCTCAGTCGGCGAATTCATCCGCCAGGTGAAGCTGGAAGGGATTACCCGAATCGTCTGGCCGAGCCGCGCCGAAACCTTTCGCACCACGGTGATGGTGCTGGTGATGACGGGCCTTCTCGCCTTCTTCTTCCTCGCCACCGATTCGCTGTTCAGCGCCATCGTCCAGTTCCTGCTCGGCCTCCTCGGGCCGGTGGGCGCAGGCGCCTAAAGGAAACGCAAAGCCCTATGTCCCGCTGGTACATCATCCACGCTTATTCCGGCTTCGAGAACAAGGTGAAGGACTCGATCCTCGCCGAGGCCGCCCGAATGGGCCTCGAGCCCCAGGTCGAGGCGGTCGAGGTCCCGACCGAGAAGGTCACCGAAGTCCGCCGCGGCAAGAAGGTCCAGTCGGAGCGCAAGTTCTTCCCCGGCTACGTGCTGGCCAAGCTCAGCATGAGCGACCAGGTCTACCACCTCGTCAAGAACACGCCGAAAGTCACCGGCTTCCTCGGCCCCAACGGCAAGCCGCAGGCGATCAGCGAGGCCGAGGCCGCGCGAATCCTTTCCACCAAGGAAGAAATGGCCGCCGCAGCGCCGAGCAAGAAGGTCCACGTCGACTACGACATCGGCGACCAGGTGAAGGTCCTCGACGGCCCCTTCGCAAGCTTCAACGGCGTGGTCGAGGAGCTCGACTTCGACCGCGGGCGCGTGAAGGTGTCGGTGAGCATCTTCGGCCGAGCGAC
>JBDZVP010000024.1:0-4604 GCA_040255765.1 Sphingomonadales bacterium
TGTCCGCAATGGGTCGAAAGCGGACACTAGAGCGATTTTCCTGTCCTACAGCCGAGTTGTTGTGATTGAAGCTACCGGATGGATCAGCCGTTCCCCGCGCCTCCGCGCCTCCGCGTGAAACGAATTTCCGACGTCGCATCGCGCCAGGCCGCGATCGCCGCCATCACTGCGAACTTTGGGAACATTCGACGTCCTAAAGTCGCACCAAAAGCCGTCGAACCGTGTGACTTTAGCGAACTTAGCGCGCTTGTTGCCGCACTCGCGCGGGCCTAGGTAGCGCCCATGTCCAGCTATGCAGATCGTCTCGCGGCGCTCCGCGAACAGTTGAAGTCGGAGAAACTCGACGGCTTCGTTGTCCCGCTTACCGACGAGCATATGAGCGAATATGTCGGAAGCTACGCCCAGCGGCTGCAGTGGCTGACCGGGTTCAAGGGCTCGGCCGGCTCGGCGGTGGTGCTTCCCGAGGAAGCGGCGATTTTCGTCGACGGACGCTACACTCTGCAGGTCCGCAGCCAAGTCAGCGCCGCCGACTGGAGCTATCAGTCGGTCCCGGAAACCAGCGTCACCGATTGGCTGAAGGATCATGCCGCCAAGGGCGCACGAATCGGCTACGACCCGTGGCTTCACACCCGCGACTGGGTGAAGAAAGCGAAGGAAGCGCTCGCCAGCCGCGGCGCCGAACTGGTTCCGGTTGGCGAAAATCCGATCGACAAGATCTGGATCGACCGGCCCGAAGCGTCGAAGGCGAAGCTGGTCGTCCAGCCCGACGAATATGCGGGCAAGGGCGCGGCCGAGAAACGCACCGACATCGCCGAATGGCTCGAGAAGCATGACGCCGACGCGGCGGTTCTCTCGGCGCTCGATTCGATTGCCTGGGCGTTCAACGTCCGCGGCCAGGACGTCACCCACACGCCGGTCGCGCTCGCTTACGCGATCGTCAACAAGGACGGCACGGCCGACCTGTTCGTCGCCGAGGAGAAGGTCGGGCCGGACGTCCGCCAGCATCTCGGCAACGGGGTTCGGCTCCACGATCGCTACGCGTTCGAAGGGGCGCTGTCGCAGTTCAAGGGCAAGACCGTCGCGGTCGATCCGGAGCGGGCGGTGTCCGCGATTTTCGACGCGCTCGACAAGGCCGGGGCGAAGATCCTCCCCCTGCGCGACCCGGTGGTTCTACCCAAAGCGCTCAAGAACCCGGTCGAGATTGCGGGGCAGCAGGCCGCGCAGGCCCGCGACGGCGCGGTCATCGCCCGCTTCCTTCACTGGATCGATCAGGAAGCGCCCAAGGGCGACGTCGACGAGCTCGGCGCTTCGGACAAATTGGAGGCGCTCCGCCGCGAGAATCCCGAGCTTCGCGACCTCAGCTTCGACTCCATTTCCGGTGCGGGTCCGAACGGCGCCATCGTCCACTACAAGTCGAGCGAGAAGACCAACCGCAAGCTCGAGACGGGAACGCTCTACCTGATCGATTCGGGCGGCCAATATGTCGACGGCACCACCGACATCACCCGCACCGTCCCGATCGGCGAGCCGACGGACGAGATGCGCGACCGGTTCACCCGCGTCCTGAAGGGCCACATCGCCGTCGCAACGGCGGTCTTCCCGAAGGGCACGCGCGGCACGCAGCTCGATAGCTTCGCCCGGCGGCCGCTGTGGGATGCGGGGCTCGATTACGCCCACGGCACCGGCCACGGCGTCGGCAGCTTCCTCGCTGTGCACGAAGGCCCGCAGCGAATCGCCCCGGTGACCAGCTCGCAGTCGGGCGGCGACGAGCCGCTGCAGGCGGGGATGATCATTTCCAACGAGCCCGGCTATTACAAAACCGGGGAGTACGGCATTCGCATCGAGAACCTCGTCCTCGTCGTCGACAAAAAGATCGAGGGCGCGGAGAAGGAAATGCTCGGCTTCGAGACCCTGACCTTCGCTCCGATCGACCGGCGGCTGATCGTCAAGGCGATGCTGAGCACGCCGGAAATCGAGTGGCTCGACACCTACCACCGGCAGGTGATCGAGAAGATCGGGCCGAGCCTCAGCGGCTCCGACCGCGAATGGCTCGAAAAGGCCTGCGCTCCGATTTGAGGAGGCGAGAATGGCGCATTCGCTGCTGACTCACCCGATCCACCTCGGCACCGGTGCGACCGCGGTGGCCGAGCCGGAATTCACCGGCGGGATGGAATGGTACGAAGCCTATGGCGAGCGCCACGCCGAAGACGGCCCGGAAGGGCGGCTGGTGTCGCTATTCCGCTTCGATGCTCCGTGGACGAGTTGGGAGATGCATCCGGCGGGCGACGAGGTCGTCTGCTGCATCGAAGGATCGATGACTCTTCACCAGCAGCTGCCGGGCGGCGGCGAGAAGACGATCCACCTCGGTGCGGGCGACTATGCGATCAACCCGCCCGGCGCCTGGCACACGGCGGATTGCGACGGCTCAGTCCTCGCCCTCTTCATCACCGCCGGCTGGGGAACCGAGCACCGGCCGAGGTGACGCGAGGTCACGGGCCTGGGCTTTCCGCTTTCTCAAATTCTCCCGAAGCGCCTTTGCCAGCTTTTCGTCGCGCGACTTGTCCTGTTTGGCCATGGACTTACATTGACCTTCGAAAGCGGCTCCGGCAACGGGTTGACGGAGATAAGCCGCTTGGCCATAGCGCCGCCTTCTCCGTCAAAGTGCTGCCGTAGCTCAGTGGTAGAGCGCATCCTTGGTAAGGCTGAGGTCGTGAGTTCAATCCTCACCGGCAGCACCATTCCTGAGCACAGGGCGTCCGGGGGACGCCCGAGCACAGGAATGATTGCGACGTGACCGAAATCCCCTCCTTCGACGTCGAACTCGCCGACACCGGCGACGGCCTCACCGTCGCCGTTCGGGGCGGTGGCAAGACGAAGGTCTATGCGCTGCCCGGCCGCGACCAGGGCGATTTCGCGAGCTTCCAGGCCCAGCTTGCGGCGGACTTCGGAACCCGCCCGCCCGAATCGCCCGTCGCGCACGCCTCGGAAGCGAACGACCCGCCGTGGCGGCCTCTCCTTACCGAGAATATCGATCCGAAGATCCTCTCCGGCTACGGCGATCCCGCGGTGCTCCGCACGGATAACGGCTATTATCTCGCCGCGACGTCGAACGACGCCGTCGACTGTTTCCCGCTCCTGCACTCGGAAGACCTCGAGCATTGGCGCCACGTCGGTTTCGCTTTTGCCGATGGAGAGGCCCCGGAGTGGGTTGCTTACGGGGTCCGGCAGGGCGATTTCTGGGCCCCGGAGATCGCTCGCGTCGGCGACGAATATTGGCTGGTTTACACCGCTCGCGACAAGAGCTTCATCCTCAGCATCGGCCTCGCCAAGTCGAAGTCGCCGGAAGGGCCGTGGGTCGATCTCGGCTATCCATTGCTCACTGGCGGAGTGATCGACGGGCACATTTTCGTCGACAGCGACGGCTCGAAATACCTTCTGTGGAAAGAGGACCGCAACGGCATCTGGCCGCGCAAGCTCGCCAGTTTTCTCTCGGAGCGGCCGGAGCTGGTCGACCTTATCTTCGAGAGCGAGGAGGACCGCCGCACCGCGCGCTTCGCCGCCGCGGTTGTCCGCTGGGCCAATACCCGGCCGCCGATGGAACGCTTCTTCCTGATGCAGACGTTCATTCGCACGGCGGTGTCTCGCTACAAGCAGGTGCACGCCGTCCTCGCCGGGTTTCCGGAAGCGGCGGAAATGCTTCGGGCGATGCGCACTCCGATCCTCGCCCAGCAGATGGCCGGCGATGGCGAATCGCTTGTCGGAGCGCCGGTGACCCTGATTTGCAACGACCGGGACTGGGAAGGGCACCTAGTCGAAGGCCCGTTCCTGTGGAAGCAGGACGGCCGCTATTGGCTGTTCTATGCGGCCAACGACTTCACCGATCCCGCTTACGGCATCGGCGTTGCTGTGTCTGACCATGTGTTCGGGCCGTACAGAAAGTTCGACAAGCCTCTGCTCAGCTCGGCCAAGGGTTGGGCGGCGCCCGGCCATCCGTCGGTCGCGATCGGGCCGGACGGCGTGCCGCATATCTTCTTCCACGCCTTCTTCCCCGGCACCGGCGGCTATAACGTGTTCCGGGCGTTGCTGACGGCGCGGCTGAAGTTCGGTCCCGAGGGCGTGTCGATTTTCTGACCTTGCCATAGCGGCCCCAATCCTGTTGGGGCGCTCCCATGCGCTTCTTCTCGGACAATGCTGCGGCCGCGCACCCGAAGGTGATCGAGGCCATCGAGCGCTCGAACCGGCTCGATACCGCTTACGACGGAGACGAGTGGAGCAGCCGCCTCGACGGCGCCTTTTCGGAGCTGTTCGAGCGCGAAGTGAAGGCGCTGTGGGTCTCGACCGGAACCGCCGCCAACTGCCTCGCCCTCGCTGCCCTGTGCCCGCCCTATCGCGGGATCCTCTGCCACAAGGATGCGCATATCGAGGTGGACGAGGCCGGAGCGCCGGGCTTCTTCACCGGCGGCGCCAAGCTGATGCTTCTCGACGGCGCCGGGGCGAAAATCGCTCCGGAGGCGGTGGAGTCGGCGATCGGCCTCATCCGCAAGGACGTTCATCAGGTCCAGCCGGCGGCGCTGACCATCACCAACGCCACCGAATACGGGCTC
>JBDZVP010000024.1:4704-8808 GCA_040255765.1 Sphingomonadales bacterium
CAGATCCTGGCCTTGCTCCAGGACGATCTCTGGCTCGACAATGCGCGCGCGTCCAATTCCGCGGCGCAGGCGCTTGCCCGGGCCGCGCCGGGCCGGCTCGTTTATCCGGTCGAAGCGAATGAAATCTTCCTCCGCGTCAGCATCGAGGAAGCGGAATCGCTGCGGGCAGAGGGCTTCGATTTCTACGACTGGGGCCCGAGTGAAATCCGGCTGGTTACGAGCTGGGACCAGGACGGCGGCGCAGTCCAGCAGCTCGCCGACGCGATTTCGAGGCTGTGAGCGAGCGGCGAACCTCGACCTGGCTCGAGATCGTCCTTCCCTTCATCATCTTCACCGCGATCTGGGGCTCGACCTGGATCGTCATTCGAGACCAGCTCGGGGTCGTCCCGCCGCAATGGTCGGTCACCTATCGCTTCGCGATTGCCGCCGTCGCCATGGCGATCCTCGCCAAGGTCAAAGGCCGCTCGCTGCTGCTCGACCGCGACGGCATGCGCGCGGCGCTGCTCATCGGAATCATCCAGTTCTGCGTGAACTACAACAGCGTCTATCTTGCCGAGCGGCACATCACCTCGGGAATTGTCGCGACCATCTCGGCGCTGATGCTGATCCCGAACAGTTTGCTCGGATGGGCCTTTCTCGGCCAGCGGCCGGGGAAGCGGTTCGCGATCGGATCCGCGGTCGCCGTGGCCGGCATCGGCCTGCTCTGCATCCACGAGTTCCGGGCCAGCTCCGCGCCGGCTCCCGAGGTCATCACCGGCATCGGCTTCACGCTTCTCGGGCTGATGGCCGCTTCTGTCACCAACGTCTATCAGGCACGCGAGCGTCTTCGGCGGCATCACCTCGCCAGCCTGCTTGCCTGGTCGATGGCAATCGGCGCGGTCATTGACGGAGCCTTCGCCTGGGCACTCACCGGCCCGCCGGTCTTTACCGATCGGCCCGGCTATTGGGTCGGCGTCTTCTATCTCGGCGTCTTCGCGTCGGCGCTGACCTTCAGCCTTTATTTTCCGGTCGTTCGCAAGATTGGCCCGGGCAAGGCTGCGTATTCGAGCGTCCTCGTGCCGGTGATAGCAATGGCATTCTCGACCGTGATCGAGGATTATCGCTGGACCGCGATCGCGATTGCCGGCGCGGTCCTGACGCTGGCCGGGATGCTGATCGCGATCAGCCGGGGCCGCTCGGTTGTGCACTCGCCCGACGCGGCCTAAGCGCGGTTCATGGCCGACGTCAGAGTGAATGCGGAAGCTCCGCAAAACCCCGCCCATGCCGAAACCCGCCGCGAGGATTACCGTCCGCCCGACTGGCTGGTGCCGGAGACGGCACTGAAATTCACGCTGGGGATCGACAGGACTCGGGTCCAGTCGAAGCTGAAAGTCGAGCGCAACCCGGACGGTTCGCCGGACGCGCCGCTGCTTCTCTACGGAGACGAGCTGACGCCGGTTGGCGTCTGGATCGACGGCGCTCGGTCCGACGACTGGACGATGCAGGGCAGCGACCTCGTCATCCCGCTCGAGGGCGATTCCCACGAGATCGGGATCGAAACCGAGATCAGCCCGGCGGCCAACAGCAAGCTGATGGGGCTGTATGCCTCGAACGGGATGCTGTGCACCCAGTGCGAGGCCGAGGGCTTTCGACGGATCACCTTCTTTCCCGACCGCCCAGACGTGCTCAGCAAATACCGGGTCCGGATGGACGCGGACAAGGCGCAGTTCCCGATCCTGCTGACCAACGGCAACCCGGTCGCGACGGGCGAGGGCGACGGCCGTCACTGGGCGGAATGGGAGGACCCGTTCCCCAAGCCCTCGTATCTGTTCGCGCTGGTCGCCGGCGACCTGAAAGCCAACCGCGACACCTTCACCACCATGTCGGGCCGCAAGGTCGACCTCGGCATCTGGGTCCGAGAAGCCGATCTTCCCAGGACCGCGCACGCGATGGAGAGCCTCAAGCAGGCGATGAAATGGGACGAGGAAACCTACGGCCGCGAATATGACCTCGACCTGTTCAACATCGTCGCCGTCTCCGACTTCAACATGGGCGCGATGGAGAACAAGGGCCTCAACATCTTCAACTCGGCCTACATCCTCGCCGACCCCGACACCGCGACCGACACGGATTTCGACAATATCGCGCGCGTTGTCGCGCACGAATATTTCCATAACTGGTCGGGCGACCGGGTGACCTGCCGGGACTGGTTCCAGCTGAGCCTCAAGGAAGGCTTCACGGTCTTTCGCGACCAGAGCTTCTCGGCGGATATCGGGAGCCCGGCGGTCAAGCGCATCGACGACGTGCGGACTCTACGGATGGTCCAGTTCCAGGAGGATTCAGGTCCTCTCGCGCACCCCGTCCGGCCCGACAGCTATATCGAGATCTCGAACTTCTACACCGCGACAGTTTACAACAAGGGCGCCGAGCTGATCCGGATGATGAAGACGGTTCTCGGCCCGGAGAAATTCCGGGCGGGGACGGATTTATATTTCGAGCGGCACGACGGCGAGGCCGCGACGTGTGACGATTTCGTCAAGGCGCTGGAGGATGCCAGCGGGGTGGACCTCACGCACCTCAAGCTGTGGTACTCGCAAGCCGGCACTCCGCACGTGACCGCGCGGCTGGAGCAGGACGGTGGCAAGGCGAAGCTTCACCTCAGCCAGACGGTTCCGCCGACGCCCGGACAGCCGGTGAAGAAGCCGATGGCGATCCCGCTCAAGACGGCGCTGATCGGCGAAAACGGCGGAGCGGAAGTCGCGCCCGAGCGGCTGATCCTGCTCGAACAGGCGGAGCAGACGGTCGAGTTCGACGGCGTCGGAGAGCGCGCTCTGCTCTCGATCAACCGCGGCTTTTCAGCGCCTGTGGTGATGGACGTCGAGCGCGGGCCGGGCGAACTCGAAAAACTGGCGGCGAGCGATACTGATCCGTTTGCCCGGTATGAGGCCATCCAGGAGCTGATGCTCCACTGGCTTACGGCGACTGCCAGGGGCGAGACCCTCGATCCCGGTGCCGTGCTGCAGGCCGTCGGCGACACGTTGCGATCGAACCAGCTCGATCCGGCCTTCAAGGCCGAAGCGATCCTGCCGCCGTCCGAAAGCCTGATCGGCGACCGGATGGACGTGATCGATCCCGACGCGATTCATGCCGCCCGGGAGCAGCTTCGCTCCGCAATCGGCAAGGAGCTTGCTGGGGAGCTTACCAATGCGCAGCGTGGCGGCGGCCAGTCCGGAGACGATCTGAGCAAGGAAGCCAAAGGCGCGCGGCGGCTTCGCACGATCGCGCTCAACCTGCTTGCTGCAGGGGACGAGGCCAAGGGTGCGCAGCTTGCCAAGGCGCAGTTCGACGCTGCCGACAATATGACCGACCGGCAGGGCGCGCTAGTGGTGCTCGCGTCGCTCGACGCGCCCGAGCGGGAACAGGCGCTGAAGGCCTTTTACGACCGCTACGAGGACGATCCCCTGGTCATCGACAAATGGTTCGCGGTGCAGGCCTCGGCGCAACGCGCGGACACGGTCGAGCAGGTCGAGGCGTTGGCGAAGCACGGCAAATTCAGCATCGCCAACCCGAACCGCCTGCGCTCGATCGCGGCGGCGTTCGGGATGAACCAGTGGGCGTTCCACGACGCGTCCGGCCGCGGCTACCGCTTCCTCGCCGACCTCATCCTCAAGGCCGACAAGGTCAACCCGCAGGTCGCGGCGCGAATGGTCCCGCCCTTCGGCCGCTGGCGGAGGTTCGAGGAGAAGAGGGCGGCGATGATGCGCGCCGAGCTGGAGCGGATGCTCGCAACGCCCGGCCTGTCGAAGGATCTCTACGAGCAGGTCAGCAAGAGTTTGGCTTAACCTCCCCTCCCTTGAAGGGAGGGGCTCGGGGTGGGTGGCGAATGAGGCGGCTCAATGCCGTCGAAGAAGCTTCCTCACGGGCATTGAGCCCGCTCGTCAGCACCCACCCCCTCATTCCCCTCCCTTCAAGGGACGGTCAGCCCCCAATCCACTGAGCGACTTGCTGCGCGACCTGGTTGGCCGCTTCGTTCAGCGCAGGCGCCACTGTTGCGCCGGTGCCGTCGGCCGGGACCGATGCCTCGAACCGGCGGGTCTCGACGTGCGTGCCATTCTGCGTTGCCAG
>JBDZVP010000024.1:8908-24257 GCA_040255765.1 Sphingomonadales bacterium
CGGATGGTGACCGCTTCGCCGACCGGCGCCGATCGCGTCGGCGCCGCCGCCTGAGGGACAGTCGAGGTCAGCGTATAGAGCACTGCCGGTGCCTTGCCGCCGCCGCCGAGCATGCCTCCGAGCGAACAACCGGCAACCGAGGCCGCGAGCGCTACCGGCGCGATGATTTTGATGAAGCGGGTCATTTCTCTTTCCTCGGCTTGTAGTCGGGGAGCTTCTCGGGCCCGAGTGCGCCGCCGATCCCGCCCTCGTTCACACGGTCGGCGACATCCTGGAGCGATTGGGCGAGCGTTCGCATCTGCCGGACGGTCTGGTTGAGCTCCGGCAGAGTGGACTTGCTGAAGGTCTGAACGCCCGGGCGAGCATCGGTGATCATCGCGTCGAGGCTGTCGGCGGCGTGCTGGACCGAGGCGATCGCCTTGTTGAGATTCTCGACCGCCGGCCGGCCCTGCTCGGTGACGAGCTGGTTGGTGTTGCCGGCCAGTTCCGCGACCCGCTGCGACGCAACGCCGGCGTTGCGGACGGCGACCCGCGCGTCGGCGATGGCGTCGGCGAGGTCCGGCGCCCGGTCGGCGATGACCTTGGTCGTGCGATCCATATTCTCGAGGATGTCGGAAATCGCGTTCTGGTTCTTGTCGCTGAGCAGCTCGGTCAGCCGCTCGGTCAGCGTCTGAATCCGCTCCATCAGCTCCGGAGCGCTGTTGAGGAGTGCGCCAAGGCCGCTGGTGCTCGATGGGATCACCGGGCAGCCCTGCGGGCCCGTCTGGGTGATCCGCTTGGCTCCCTGTGCCGCTCCGGTGAGCTGGATTTCGCTTACGCCGGTGAAACCGACGCCGTGAATCTCCGCCGTTGTCCCCTGCAGGACCGGCGTGTCGCGCTCGACCTCGATCCGGACCCAGATGAACTCCGGGCGCTCCGGAAGCAGCGAAATCTTTTCGATCTGACCGACTGGAACCCCGTTGAAAGTGACGTTGGAGCCCTTGTTGAGCCCGCCGACGCCTTGCGAGAAATAGATGTCGTAGCAATTGGTCTCGCGGTTCGAGAGGCCCGCCAGCCAGACCGTGAAGGCAAGCAGGCCGACGAGCATCGCCAGCGTCACCGCGCCGACAAGGACATAGTTGGATCGGGTCTCCATCAGCCTTCAATGCCCCCAATTGTTTCGGCGTGCTCTTCGGCGGTGTCCGCCGCCGCACGTCCTCGCGGCCCGTTGAAATACTCCTGGATCCAGGGATGGTCCAAAGCCAGGAGTTCCGGGATCGTACCGACCGCTATCACTTTCCTGTCCGCCAGCACCGCGACACGGTCGCAGATGGCGTAAAGCGTGTCGAGGTCGTGAGTGATCAGGAAGACGGTCAGGTCGAGCTTCCGCTGCAATGACCGGATCAATTCGTCGAAGCCCGCGGCGGCGATCGGGTCGAGACCGGCAGTCGGCTCGTCGAGGAACAACAGTTCGGGGTCGAGGGCCAGGGCGCGGGCAAGGCCGGCGCGCTTGATCATTCCGCCGGACAGCTCGGAAGGGAATTTCGGGCCGGCGTTTGCCGGAAGCCCGCTCATCGCGATCTTGTAGGAGGCGATCTCGTCGAGCAGCGGCTCGTCGATGAAGGGGAAATATTCGCGAATCGGGACTTCCACGTTCTCGGCGACGGTCAGGGTCGAGAAGAGGGCGCCATTCTGGAACAGGATTCCCCAGCGGCGGCGAATGTTCTTCGCTTCGTCCTCGTCGCGATCGATCATGTTCTCGCCAAGGACTTCGACCTCTCCGGCCTCGGGCTTCTGGAGGCCGATGATCGAACGCATCAGAACCGACTTGCCGGTTCCCGACCCGCCGACGACGCCGAGAATCTCGCCCCTGCAGACCGTTAGGTCGAGGTCTTCGTGGATGACCTGTTCGCCGAACGCGTTGCGCAAGCCCCGAACGGTGATGATCGGCTCGCAGCCTTTCGGGATTCCCGTCATTTCCACCCGATCGAGCTGAAGAAGACCGCGAAAACGGCGTCGAGGACGATGACCAGGAAGATGGACTGGACGACCGCGGTGGTGGTTCGCGATCCGACTTCCTCGGAATTGCCCTCGACCAGCATGCCCTGGAAGCAGCCGGCGAGCGCGATGATGAATCCGAACACCGGAGCCTTGATCAGCCCGATCCAAAGGTCGGTGATCGGAATCACTTCCTGCAAACGCTGGATGTAGGTGAGCGGCGGGATTCCGAGGGAGGTCCAGACGAAGATTCCGCCGCCGACCAGCGCCGTCAGCATTGCCCAGAAGGCGAGCAACGGCATCATGATGACCGCGGAGACCAGGCGCGGGATGACCAGCGCTTCGATCGGCGAAACTCCGATCGTCCGCATCGCATCGATTTCCTCGGTGATCTTCATCGTTCCGATCTGGGCGGCGAAGGCGGAGCCGGAGCGGCCCGCGACCATGATGGCGGTCATCAAGGTTCCGAGCTCACGCACCGTGATCCGGCCGATCAGGTTGATGGTGTAGATCTCGGCACCGAACTGTTCGAGCTGGACCGAGCCCTGCTGGGCGATGACGATCCCGATCAGGAAGCTCATCAGGCCGATGATTCCGAGCGCCCGGACTCCGACCGTATCGAACCGCTGGACGACCGCATTGAAGCGGAACCGCCGCGGCCGCCTGATGAGGTTCGCAAAGCCGATCAGGGTCGCCCCGAAAAAACCGAGCAGGCCGAGCAGCGTGACTCCCGCTTCCGAAACCCACTCGCCAAGCTCGCGAAGCACCCGGATTAATCCGGCCCGTTCCTCGGGGCGGACTTTCGCGGGATGATCGGCCTCGGCGACCTGTTCGAGGAGGCTCTTCGCCTGGTCATTGGCGCCGACAACCTTGGCATTGCGGTCGCGCACGGTCCGGTAGACGACCCAGGCGCCGACCGTGTCCATGCTTCGAACGTCGCTAAGGTCGATGGTCAGCGGATCGGGCTCGGCGGCGATCTCGCGGGCCGTGCTCGCTGCGCGCGCGATCGTGATCGCCCCCGCCATGCGGTAGGTCGCGCCGTCCCCTTCAGCCCCCTCTGGCGGATCACGGTCCATCTGTGGGCGAGAGTGCGCGAAATCTTGCGCTGCAGCAAGCTTCTCGGCTGCGCGCCACTTTCACGGCAGGAAAAGCGCCCGTAAGAGACGCGGCGAATGGACGAACCCAACCGCCTTTCCTTCTTTGCAGCCGGCGACAACCCGGTGCGGGTGTTCGGGCTCGATGCCAGGGATCGGGGTTGCCGGTTGGCGAGCAATGCCGGTTTCGAATGCGTCGACGCGCTTCCGGTGTCGGGCGGGGTGCTGCTCGCGAACCTTGACTATGCCTGGGACCCAGCGTGGCTGAAGCTCCTCGAAACTCGCCAGGATTCGGTGCTCCTGCACGAAGGAAAGCCGGTCCTCGCGCATGTCCGCGCCGGCGCACCGGCCGAAGCGGCGCGAAGAGCGATGCTCGGCGAAGACGGGTCGCTTGAAGGGCTCCAGGCGATCGATTCCGCAAGCGCCGAAGTCGCCAACGACGAGCTTCGCAAGCGCGAGCGTCCGTTCGTCCTCCCGCTTCGCCCGGAGACGGCGGAGCAGGTCGAGCGAGCCGCTTACGACGCCTCCTACAAGGGCGTGACCGATGCACTGACGCTCTATCTGTGGCGCAAGCCGGCGTTCCATCTGACCCGCTGGGCCGCCGAAATGGACATCAGCCCGAACGCCATAACGGGCATCGGCGCGGTACTGTGCCTGCTGGCCTTTTTCTATTTCTGGTTCGGCAATTACTGGCTTGGAATCCTCGCCGGCTTCATCTTCATGGTGCTGGACACTGTCGACGGGAAGTTGGCCCGCTGCACCGGTGCGTCGTCGCAATGGGGCAATATCCTCGACCACGGAATCGACCTCATCCACCCGCCCTTCTGGTATTGGGCGTGGGCGCATGGCCTGGCCTCCTACGGCCGCCCGCTCGAGCCGGTTTATGAGGCGATGCTGCTGGCGGCGATCGTCATCGGCTACATCGCGCAGCGGGTCATCGAGGGCATTTTCATCGCCCGCTTCAAGATGCACATCCATGTCTGGCAGCCGGTCGACAGCAAATTCAGGCTGATTACCGCCCGTCGCAATCCGAACATGGTCATTCTCATCGTCGCGCTCCTGTTCGGACGGCCCGACACCGGGCTGGAGCTGGTGGGCGCATGGACGATCCTGTCGCTGATCTTCCACCTCGTCAGGCTCGCGCAGGCCGAGATGCGGTCATGGAGAGGCCAGCCGATCGTCTCGTGGCTGAAATGAGCGGAATGACCGCCGTCGTCCTTGCCGGATCGCGGCCGGGAAGCGATCCCCTCGCCGCCGCGTTCGGGACCGACTTGAAGGCGCTGGTGCCGATTGGCGGGAAGCCGATGGTCGTGTGGCCGGTCGAAGCTTTGCTCGCCTCGCCGAGATTTTCGGAGGTCCGGGTTCTTGCGCAGGAGCCGGAACGGATCGGGGAGGTGCTGCCGGCGAACCCGAAGCTCCGCGTCGAAAAATCGGCCGCCACCATTGCGGCGACCCTCGAACGGCTGTGCTTCGACTCGGCCGTTTCGTGGCCTCTATTCGTCACGACAGCCGATCATGTCCTGCTCGACGAAGGCATGATCGACGAGTTCTGCGATCTTGGAGAGATCGCCGACATCGCGGTCGGAGTCGTGGAGCGCGGCAACCTGATGAAGCGTCTGCCGAAATCGCAGCGGACCTGGGTCCATTTCCGCTCGGGTGCTTACAGCGGCGCGAACATGTTCCTGCTGCGTGGCACGAAAGTGCTGCCCGCGCTCGAGCTTTGGCGTTCGGTCGAACAGGACCGCAAAAAGGGCTGGGCGCTGCTGTGGGCATTCGGACCCCTCAACCTGCTCGGCGCGGTTCTGCGGCTCAGGACGATCCACCAGACGCTCGACAGCATTGGGCGAAAGCTGGGCGCGAAGGTGGAGGCGGTGGACCTCTCCGACCCGCTGGCCGCGGTCGATGTCGATAAATTGTCCGACCACGACCTGGTCGAGGAATTGCTGGCGGAGCGCGGCAATGGCTGATCTCGCCGTCTACGACCTCGACCGTACGATCACTCGCAAACCTACCTACACCCTGTTCCTGATCCACTGCGCGATGCGTCGGCAGCAGTGGCGATTGATCTTCGTTCCGGTCGTCGTCCTGGCGATGCTGGCCTATGCGATGGGTCTGTTCGACCGCGGGCGGCTGAAGGAAATCTGCCAAGCCCTGCTGATTGGCGACAAGGTGCACGCGAGCGAGCTTCGTCCGCTGGCGGAGAGCTTCGCGGACGAGATGCTTGCGAACAACATCCGCCCCGGCGCGCGCAAGGCTATCGAGCGCGACCGAGAGGAAGGGCGGCGGCTGGTGCTGGCGACCGCTTCCTACCGGCTTTACGCCGACGCCATCGCCCAGCGGCTGGGTTTTGACGACGTCATCGCGACGGGATCGGTAATCGGCCTCGACGAGCGGGTTAGCGCGCGCATCGAGGGCAGGAATTGCTACGGCGAGGAAAAGATGCGGATGATCGCCGACTGGGTCGACAAGTCAGGCCTTCGCGGCAAGCACGGGCACGTGCGCTTTTATTCCGATCATGCGTCCGACGAGCCCGCCTTCAACTGGTCGGACGAACCCGTCGCCGTGAACCCGCACGACCGGCTCGCCCGGATGGCAGCGGAGCGCGGTTGGGCGATCGAGGATTGGGGCCGCTAGGCGGCGATTTCGGAAATAGCTTCGCCAACCCCTTGTAACGGCTCCGTATAAGTCCGATTGTCGAGGCGAGGAGGTTGCGCGTGTTTCGCCACGATATCTGCGTCGACGAACAGGACATCGACTATATGGGGCACGTGAACAATAGCGTGTACTTGCGCTGGGTTCAGGACGCGGTCGTTCACTATTGGCAGAGCATGGCACCCGCCGAAGCGGTCGCGAAGCACCTTTGGGTCGCGCTCAAGCACGAGATCACCTACCGCAAACCGACCTTCCTGAACGACCAGGTTGTCGCCGAAGTCATTGCCGAAAAGGTGCACGGCGCGCGCACGTTCTTCACCACATTCGTCAAGCGCGGCGAGGAGGTGCTCGCCGAGGTGCGGAGTTCCTGGTGCTGCCTCGACGCGGTGACGAAGCGGCCGACCAGGCTGGCTCACGACGTGGCCGCCCGCTTCCTTAGAGACTAGATCGCGTCGAGAGCGTTGGCGAAGTCGGCGACGAGGTCGTCGGCATCCTCGACCCCGATCGAAATCCGCACCAGGTTCGGCGTGATGTCGAGCGCGGCCTTGCGTTCGTCGGGGACCGAAAGGTGGGTCATTGCCGCCGGAGCGCTCGCAAGCGTCTCGGTCCCGCCGAGGCTCACCGCGAGATGTGCGATCCTGAGCGAATCGAGGAAGGCGAATGCTTCCTTCTCGCCACCTTTGAGATAGAGCGAGAAGGTCGAGCCCGCGCCGCTGCAGTGGCGCTTGTAGATATCGGCCTGCCGCGAGCCTTCCTCGAGAAACCCGAGATAGCCGACCTTCTCCACCTTGGGGTGATCGCGAAGGAAGGCGCAGACCTTGGCAGCATTGTCGCCCGCGCGGCTCATCCGAAGCTCGAGCGTTTCGAGGCTTCGGAGCAGCATCCACGCCGTGTTCGGGTCGCAGATCGTGCCGATCGTGTTCCGCATCGACCGCACCTGGTCGAGTAGCGCCTTGTTGCCGACCAGCCCGCCGGCGACGAGGTCGCTGTGACCGCCCGCATATTTGGTCAGGCTGTAGATGGTGAGGTCGGCACCCTGGGCGAGGGGCTTTGCCCAAAGGGGCCCAAGGAAAGTGTTGTCGATCGCGATGGGCGGCGCTTCGTCCGGCTTGAACGCGGCTTTGCGAGCGGCCGCGACAGCCTCGACGTCCACCAGCTGGTTGGTCGGGTTGGCCGGGCTTTCGAGGTAGATGAGCGCGACCCTGCCCATTGTCTTCGCACGCTCGATGGTCGCGTCGATCTCCTCGCGAGTCGAGCCCGACGGGAAGTCGATATAGGAGACGCCGAACTTGCCGAGGATCTTGGCGATCATGGTCTCGGTCGCTGCATAAAGCGGGCCCGAGTGGACGACGACGTCGCCGGGCTTCACGAAGGTGAGAAGCAGAGTTGCGATCGCCGACATGCCGCTCGAGAAAGTGAGCGCGTCCTCGGCATTCTCCCACAGGCTGAGGCGGTCCTCCAGGATCTCCTGGTTCGGCCCGTTGAAACGCGAGTAAATCAGCCCCTCGGCGCCCCCGGGCCGCTTTCCGGTCACGCCCTCGAAGAAGCGCTTTCCGGCCGCGGCATTCTCGAAAACGAAGGTCGAGGTGAGGAAAATCGGAGGCTTGAGCGAGCCTTCGCTAAGCTCGGGATCGAAGCCGTAGCCCATCATCAGGGTCGACGGGCTCAGCTTGTGATTGCCGATGTGGGTTGTTGGGGTCTTGGGGCGGCGCTGATGCGTGCCGGTCAGCTTGGCTTCGTTTTCGTCCATCATCACCGGCTCCTAGCCGATGAATGGGGTGTTCATCCAGACCGGGGCAGTGGGGTTGCCCCGGTCCGGTGCGGTGAAGGCTTCAGAAACTCGGGACGCTTGCGAAAAGCGCGGTGACCGCCGAGCCGATAGCGGCGTAGCCGGCCACCGCGACAATCGACACCAGCGACGCGATGGCGGCATATTCGATCGTCGTTGCACCTGCGGCATCGCCGAAAATGGACTCGATCCGCTTCATTTTCCGTCCCCAGATTTCGTTTCGGGTCCGACCTATCTCGGGTGGGGTGGGGCGGCCACGGCGCAATTCACGCTGTGCCGCGGTGGGACAGGCTAGGCCGGGAGGCCGATCAGCGAGAATTGGCGTCCGTAGTCCGGCTCTTTCTCGTGTGTTGCGCGCCGATAACTGAAGAACCGGTCCGGGTTGGAATAGGTGTCGAGATGGATCGTCTCGACCTCGTCGATGCCCGCGGCAATCAGCCGGTGGCGGACATAGGCGGGCAGGTCGAAGTGGAGCGACTCGGATGCCGCGATAATGAAGAAGCGCTCGTTGGCGGGGTCCGCCTCCACGAAGCGTTCGCGAAACGCTTCGTCCACTTCGTAACTGGGGAGCGCGATGCAGGGCCCGATCGCGGCGGCGATTCGCTCGCGCCTCGCGCCAATCTCCTCCATCGCAGCGATCGCCGAATCGGTAATTCCCGAAAGCGCGCCTCGCCAGCCGGCGTGAGCGGCTCCGACGATTCCGGATTCTGAGTCGGCCAATAGCACCGGGGCGCAGTCGGCAGTCAGAATCCCGAGCAGGAGGCCTGGCTGGTCCGTGACCATCGCATCCGCCTTCGGCCGCTCACCCTGAGGCCACGGCTCGGCGACATAGCGCGCTTCGTTCGAGTGCACCTGGTAAACGGTTGCGAGTTGCGCTCCCGGTTTGACCGCCTCCACCGCTCGCCGCCGGTTCTCGGCGATTGCCGCCGGATCGTCCTTGCTCCCCGTGCCGACGTTCAGTCCCGCCACGACCCCGGTGGACACGCCGCCGGAGCGGCCGAGAAAGCCGTGCGGCACGTGGCCGAGCGCCGACGCGTGGATGGCCTCGACTTCGCTCAAAGCGCCTTCCGCATGATGATGTCCTCGTCCGCCTGTTCGCCGACCATGAAAGCGTAGCGCCCGACGTCCTCGAATCCATAGCGTTCGTAGAACCGCCGGGCGCGATGATTGCCGATGAACACCGTCAGGTACAGGGCTTGCGCGCCGCGATTGCGGGCTTCCTCGATGCCCCAGTCCATCAGCTCGCGGGCGACTCCAGTCCCGTGATGCTCGCCCCGCACATAGAGCTGGTCGACGAGCATCGACGAGCTTCTTCCATCGACCGGAAGCTTCACCGGCCCGACCTTGATGTAGCCGGCCGCAACGCCGGCGGCCTCGGCGATCCGCACGGCGAACGCGGGGTCGGCGAGCTGCCTCTCCCAGTCCGCGACCCCGAAGCCCGAGCGGAAGGCTTCCAGGTCTTCGGTCCGATAAAGGTGGCCGAAAGTCTCACAGAAGACCGTGTCGAAGATTTCATGGAGCGCCGCCGCGTCAGCGGGCGTGGCATTGCGATAGATCATTGGAATCCCGCCGGCGCCCGCCAGTCCGGGGAATGAATCGCGACCACCTTGAACAGCTCTCCCATCTGGTCGCGGCCGCACAGCCGGTGGAGCGCAGCATGGATTTCCTCGGCCCGCTCGGGATGAGTTCTCGCAAGCGCGCTTGCCCTTGCTTCGATCCCGAGCCGCTGCAGGAAGCTTCCCTGGGCGATGACGTTCGTTGCCACCGCACCCGCCTCGCGGGCGGCCATGGCGGTCGTCTCGAAATCGACGTGAGCGGTCAGGTCCTGCTCGCCAGGTTTGTCGAGCAGCGGCGCGAACCTGTGGCCACGAACCGCCTGGAGCGTGTCGCCCGCAGCGGTTTTGGAATGGCCATAGTCGACGATGAGGGCGGCCCCGCCGAAGGCCGCCAGCCTGCTGGCAGCATCGGCGACTGCCTCGTCGCGAGCGGGCGAAGTCTCGACGATCTCGCCGTAGCGGTCGAAGGCGAGGCCCCCCGCCGCGATCACGACCTTGCGCTCGATTCCGGCGACGAACTGGCGGATCGGAAGGGCGTCGAGGAATTCGTTGGCGACCAGCAGCAACGGCGCGTTGGGGAGGGTCGACAGCGCATCGTGCCAAGTGGCCTCGGGAACAGCCTTCGCCTGCGCCTCGCGGAGTATTGGGCTGGTCTCGACGAAATGGACCGCAGGTCGAAGTCCGGCCGAGCGCATCACGCGAAGAGCGTCCGCTGCGAGCGTTCCCCGGCCGGGGCCGAGTTCGACGTAAATCGCGTCACCCGGCTTGCCGGCACGTGTCCAGCAATCGGCGAGGCAGGCGCCGACAAGCTCGCCGAACATCTGGCTGATTTCCGGAGCGGTGGTGAAATCCCCCCTCGCTCCCAGCGGGTCGCGCGTTGCGTAATAATAAGCGTTGCAGGCGCTCATGAACGCCTCGACCGTCATGGGACCTTCGGAAAGGATTCGGTCCCGGAGCGCGCGCTCCAGCGGAGTCATGAAACGCTTGCGGCTCCCGCCGTCGGCTCGACCCGGACACGACGGCCCTTCGCGGTCCACATCAGCCAGATACCGCCGATGATGAGCGGGAGCGACAGCCATTGGCCCATGTGAAGCCCGGTCGCTTGGGTGAACCATGCAAGCTGCGGGTCGGGCTCGCGGACGAACTCGACCAGGAAGCGGAAGCTTCCGTAGAAGAATCCAAAGGCTCCGACGAGCTTGCCGGGCTGGTACCGGGCCTGTGTTTTCCAGAACATCCAGAAGAGAATCGCGAACAGGACGAGGCCTTCGAGGATCGCCTCGTAAAGCTGGCTTGGATGGCGCGGCGGACCGAGCACGGTGCGCTGCAGAAGCTCGTTATATTCAGGAAAGCGGATCGCCCACGGGACGTTGGTGGGGGCGCCCCAAAGCTCCCCGTTCACGAAATTCGCGAGCCGCCCGAGGAACAAGCCGATCGGAGCGACGCAGGCGACATAATCGTGGATCCTCAACGCCGGCAGCTTTTGCTTCCAGCTGAGGTAGAGGATTCCAAGCACCGTCCCGACGAGGCCGCCATGAAAGGACATCCCGCCGTCCCAAAGCTTGAGCACGTCGATCGGGTGGGCCGCGTAATAGGGAAGATTGTAGAAAAGCACGTAGCCGATCCGCCCGCCGAGGATGATGCCGAGCGCAGCGTAGAAGACGAGATCGTCGGCATGGCGCCGGGCCATTGGCGCGCCGGGCTGCTTCAAAAGCTTCAGCAGGTACCAATAGCCGGCGAAGATCCCGATCAAATAGGCGAGGCTGTACCAACGCAGGTCGAAGAACCCGAGGTGCAGAGCCACCGGCGACAGGTGAAGGTCGGTCCAGGCGATTGCGTTTGAAGCGTCGGTTGTCGGCAAGGCTCTTCCTTTTCGGTTCGCGCCTCATAAGGTGCTTCAAAGCAAAAACAAACGGGAGCGGTACGGAGAATGGCAAGCGAACTCGATCGCAAATTCGACGAGACCCTTGCCGCCGTTACCGGCCCCGGCGGCCGCATCGTCATCGATCATGACGAGCAGGGCAGGTCGTTCGTCGCCAACTTCCCGGCGACCTTGCCGAGCCTGTTCCGGACCTTCGGCGCGCTCAACGGGGAAGTCGAAGCGCTTGTTGCGGGAGATGAAAGGTTCACTTACGCCGACCTCGACCGCCGCTCGGAGGAGCTGGCCCGGGCCATGGCCGGCCGCGGGATCGCCAAGGGCGACCGCGTAGGGATCGCCATGCGCAACTGTCCCGCGTGGATCGTGAGCTACATGGCGGTGCTGAAGGCGGGTGGGATTGCGACGCTCCTGAACGGTTGGTGGCAGGCGCACGAAATGGAGCATGCGCTCAAGCTCACCGAACCGGCGCTGATCATCGCGGACCGTGCCCGCGGCGAGCGGATTGCGGCGAGATGCGGCCAGTTCCCGATCGCGACCTTGCAAGTGGATCTGCCGATCGAGCAGGCGCTTGCGCCGCTGATTGACGGCAGCGAAGGCGAGCTTCCGGAGATTGCGCCGGAAGACGATGCGACCATCCTCTTCACCTCCGGTTCGACCGGCGACGCGAAGGGTGCCTTGTCGACTCACCGGGCGGTCACGACCGGGGTCTATGTTTACGCGATGGGCCTGATGGTGCTTCGGGCAATCCTCGAAGGCGAGGGTCGGCCACCGGGCCAGCCGCGCACGCTGCTCAATGTGCCGATGTTCCACGTCACCGGCGAAGTTCCGGTGCTCCTCAACAGCTTCGTCATCGGCCGGACGATGGTGCTGATGCGCAAGTGGGACGCGGAAGAAGCGATGCGGCTGATCGAAAAGGAGAAGATCACCTATTTCGTCGGAGTCCCGACGATGAGCCTGGAGCTGATGAACCACCCGAACCGCGAGAAATACGATCTGTCCTCGCTGACCGACATCGCCGCCGGAGGCGCGCCCCGGCCGGTCTCGCACGTCGAGCGGTTGCAGAAGACGTTCGGGTGGGCGCAGCCGGCGCTCGGCTACGGCCTCACGGAAACCAACGCGGTAGGATTCAGCAACTTCTGGACCAATTACCAGGCCAAGCCGGCATCGACGGGGCGCGTCCAGGAACCGCTCGTGGAGGCCGCGATCCTGGGCGCCGGCGATGCCCATCTCCCAGCCGGAGAAGTCGGCGAAATCGGGATTCGCACGGCAGCGAACATGTCGGGCTATTGGCGCGACCCCGATGCGACCCGTGCCGCCTTCACCGATGACGGCTACTTCCGTTCCGGCGATCTCGGCTATCTCGACGAGGATGGCTATCTGTTCATCGTCGACCGCAAAAAGGACATCATCATTCGCGGCGGCGAGAATATCTCGGCGGCCGAGGTCGAGGCGGCCTGCTACGATCATCCGCAGGTCGCCGAGGCCTCCGTGTTCGGAGCGCCGGACGAGCGGCTGGGCGAGGTCCCGGTCGCGGTGATCCACCCGCGCGGTGACCTGGACGAGTCCGTCCTTCGCGAATTTCTCGAAGGGCATATCGCCGCGTTCAAGGTGCCGGCACGGTTCATCTTCAGCGCCGACCCGCTGCCAAAGCTCGGGACCGGCAAGATCGACCGGGTCGCATTGAAGGCGCTGTACGGGCGTTGAGCAAGACCGGAGTCCTGCTGGTCAATCTCGGAACGCCCGACGCGCCGGAGCCAGCGGCGGTCCGGCGCTACCTTGCCGAGTTCCTGTCCGACCGGATGGTGGTCGATCTGCCGCCTTTCATCTGGCAGCCGATCCTTCGCGGCGCGATCCTGCCGTTCCGCCCGAGGCGAACGGCGGAGGCCTATCGCCAGATCTGGACCGAGGAGGGCTCGCCGCTTTCCGCGATCACGATCCGCCAGGCGAAGGCGCTGCAGCACCGGCTGGGGAGTGAATTCGCCGTCGATTATGCGATGCGTTACGGGACGCCGGCAATTGCTTCGGCCGTCGAATCCCTGATCGCGGCGCGCAGCGACCGGATTCTTGCCGTCCCGCTCTACCCGCAATTCAGCGGCGCAACGACCGGAACCGCGGAGAAGGCGCTTCTTGCCGCCTTCGGGGCGATGGACGCGGAAGTGCCGATGCGGATTCTCCGTCCGTATTACAAAGACCGGATCTACATCGACGCTCTCGCCGCCAATCTGGAACGCCAACTCGCTACGCTCGATTTCGAGCCGCAGCGGCTGCTGCTCAGCTTCCACGGCCTGCCGCAGCGCACAGTCGATCGGGGCGATCCCTATTTCGTCCACTGCAACACGACCGCGCAGCTGCTCGGGCAGCGCTTGTCCGTACCCATCGATGTCGCTTTCCAGTCGCGATTTGGGCGCGCCAAATGGCTTGAGCCGGCGACCGCGGAAATGCTCGCGGCTTATCCGGCGATGGGAATCCGGCGGATTGCGATCGCCGCGCCAGGCTTTGCGGCAGACTGCCTCGAGACTCTGGAAGAGCTCGGAATCCGCGGCCGCGACACGTTCCTGGAACAGGGCGGAAAGCGATTCGCACGGCTCGATTGCCTCAACGATTCCCCCGAGGGAATGGCGATGCTCGAAGAGCTGGTCAGGCACGAGCTTGCAGGCTGGGACGACCGCGAATAACTCCGAGGCAGCAACGGGAGAATGATCATGGCTCGAGTGGCGATCGTCACTGGGGGAACGCGCGGAATCGGCGAGGCGATCAGCATCGCGCTCAGGGACAAGGGCCTGACCGTTGCTGCCAATTACATGGGCAATGACGAGCGGGCGAAGGCCTTCACGGATCGAACCGGAATCAAGTCCTACAAGTGGGACGTCTCCGATTTCGAGGCCTGCCAGTCGGGCGTCCGCGAGGTCGAGGAGGAACTGGGCCCGGTCGACGTGCTGGTGAACAATGCCGGCATCACCCGCGACGCGACCATGCGCAAGATGGACCATTCCAAGTGGCAGGATGTGATCGACACCAACCTCGGTGGCTGCTTCAACATGGCCAAGGCGGTGTTCGAAGGGATGAGCGGGCGCGGCTACGGCCGGATCGTCAACATCGGTTCGATCAACGGCCAGGCGGGTCAGTACGGCCAGGTCAACTATGCCGCTGCGAAATCGGGAATTCACGGCTTTACCAAGGCGCTTGCCCAGGAAGGCGCGCGCTTCGGAGTGACGGTCAATGCAATCGCCCCCGGCTACATCGACACCGACATGGTCGCCGCAGTGCCCGAGGACGTTCTCGGCAAGATCGTCGCGCGGATCCCGGTCGGGCGCCTCGGCCGGGCCGACGAGATCGCCCGCGGAGTCGCCTTTCTGTGCGACGAGAATGCGGGCTTCATCACCGGGTCGACACTTTCGATCAACGGCGGCCAGCACATGTATTGATGCCCAGCGCTCCGCCTCCCGGGCCGCCAGTGAAGAGGTCCGTCACCATAGCCGGTCACGAAACATCGATCGCGCTTGAGCCTCTATTTTGGTCGGCACTGGAAAAGGCGGCCGCGGAGCTGAGACTTCCGCTCAATGCACTGATTGCCAGGATCGATGCCGATCGGCTGGGCCAATCGCCGCCGGCGAACCTCGCCTCAGCGATCCGCCAGTGGTTGTTCGCTCGTCTCGCGAGCCGCTGACAGCACCGCCTCGGCGAAGCGCGGAGCGGCCTCCGGCGCCTGGTCCAGCCAGAGCGCCGGCTCGATCAGCTCCAGTTCGATGACCTGCAGGTTGCCGCAATTTCCGACGACCAGGTCGACCCGCGCGTAGAGCGATGGGGCCGGAGCGGCGGCGAGCGCTGCCTTTGCGACTTCTTCGGCTCCGGCGGGCGGGTCACACCGATTGATAATCCCGCCATATTCAGGCTGGACCCGGAATTCTCCGGGGACCGGGACCTTGCTCACCGCGTGGCTCAGCTTGCCATCGAAGAAGAGGAGCGACCATTCACCAGTTTCGGTGATCGAATTCAGCCACGGCTGAACCATCATCCGCTGCCCGCGAACGGCATCCGGAATGGGATCGTCCGGGCCTACTTTGAAGGTGTTGTAGGCGCTGGCGGAGATCGGCGGCTTCACGACGAGATCGGTGCACCCGAAATGCGCGCGAATCGCGGCGATGGACGGCTCGTCCAATGTCTCCGCGACTTCGGTCGGAACGACCGGAATCCCGCGCTCGTACAACTCGGCGAGGTAGCGCTTGTCGCTGTTCCACCGGAGCAGCGGGATCGGATTTCGGATCGGTGCGCGCTGTGTCTCGAGCCGCTCGAGCGCCGTCATCCAGCGGTCGAAATGCTTGTGGTAGCCCCAGGCGACCAGCGGCAGGACGAGGTCGTAAGCCGCCGCGTCGAACGGCTCGCTCCAGACGATTGGAGTCACCTC
>JBDZVP010000123.1:0-4124 GCA_040255765.1 Sphingomonadales bacterium
TCGAGCGTCAGCTTGTCCTTCTTGAACTTGCGGATGGTGAGCGCGGTCCCGTCGATGGAAAGCGGCGGCGCGATGACGTTGACGCGACTGCCGTCCGGCAGGCGCGCGTCGCAGATCGGGCTCGATTCGTCGACGCGGCGGCCGACCTGGCTGACGATGCGCTGACAGACATTGAGGAGCTGCTGGTTGTCGCGGAACCGGACGCCGGTCTGCTCGACCTTGCCGTTGACCTCGATATAGACCTGCTTGGCACCGTTGACCATGATGTCGGCAATGTCGTCGCGCGCGAGCAACGGTTCGAGCGGACCATAGCCGAGCACGTCATTACAGATGTCCTCGAGCAGTTCCTCCTGCTCGGAGATCGACATCGCGAAGTTCTTGATCGCGATGATGTCGTTGACGATATCGCGAATCTCCTCGCGGGCGCTGTCCGGGTCGAGCTTGGCGAGCTGCGAGAGATCGATCGTGTCGATCAGCGCCGAGAAGACCTGACTCTTCGTGTCGTAGTAGGACTCGCTGCGTTCGCGCACCATCGGACGGGGAGCGGGAGGTGCCTTTTGCGATACGCTCGGCGTGACGGGCTTCGATGCCGCGGCAGCGGCCGGGGGGATCGGAACGGCACGCGGCTCGATCGAGCGGGGCTCGGGCGAGCGCGGCGCGGCGACGGCCACGTCGCCAGCCGGGGCAGCCGAACGGGATTCGGGCTCGCCTCCGCCTCCTGGGTTGTTGCCTCGCTTACCAAACATGATGGCTGAACCAGTCCAATCGAGCAGACACTATTTCTTCGCCTTGAGCGCCTTCATCCGGTCGAGAAGATTTCCCAGCCCGGGCTTCTTCCTCGCCTTCATTTCGCTGCGTCCGGTTAGGACGTGTGCCATCTCCGCCATCGACTGGACGATCGCGTGCTTGGCATCCATCTCGCCGAGCATGCGGCCGTTATTGGCCGCGTTGCCGAAAAGCTGCGGGTCGAAGGGGATGACCGCCAACGGGGTCAGTTCCAGCGGCTCCGCGAATTCCTTGGCGGATATCTCCGGGCGTTTGGGAACGCCGACCTGGTTGACGACCAGATGCGGCGGAGCGTCGTTCGGGCGCAGCTTCTTAAGCGTGTCCACCAGATTCTTGGCATTGCGGAGATTGGCGAGCTCCGGCGTCGCGGTGATGACGATCTCGTCGGCCTGGGAAAGCGTCGTGCGCGTCCAGCCGTTCCAGACATGCGGAACGTCGAGGACAAGCAACGGCGCGCTGCGCTGCGCGATCTCGATGACCTGGGAAAACGCATCGCCATCGAAATCGTAGACCCGCTCCAGCGTGGAGGGCGCCGCGAGCAGCGACAGGTGCTCCGCGCATTGGGCGAGCAGGCGGTCGAGATAGACCTCGTCGATGCGCTCGGGCGAGAACACGGCTTCGGCAATGCCCTGCGCCGGATCCTGATCGAAATTGATGTTGGCCGTCCCGAAGGCGAGATCCATGTCGGCGACCACGACCTCGCTGCTGAAGAGGCTCGACATGCTCCAGGCGATATTATGCGCGATCGTCGATGAGCCGACGCCCCCCTTGGCCCCGACGAAGGCGATGGAGCGGCCCATAGGCTCGGCTTCCGGATCGATGAATATCGCCGAGATCACCGCCACGATGTCCGCCATCGAGACCGGGGCCACGACATATTCGGAGATGCCGGAACGGATCAGCTCGCGATAGAGCCACACATCGTTATAGTGGCCGATGATAACGACCTTGGAACTGGGGTCGCATACTTCGGCAAGCTGGCGGAGGGATTCGATCAGTTCCTTGGGCTCGCGCCGCGATTCCAGCAGGATCAGGTTGGGCGTCGGCGCGGAACGGTAGAATTCGATCGCCGTTTCTATGCCGCCCATATGCACCTTCAGATGCGCCTTGGCCATGCGCCGATCCTCGCCGGCGCGCTCGATCGGGCCGGAGACGCCTTCCGTTTCGCAGAACGCCTGGATCGAGATGCGCGGAACGGGCCGCAAGGCGCTCATCGCCGCGGCATCCTGCTGCTGGATTTCCTCGCGGTCGGAAGCAGATTCGTATGCGAGATTGCTCATGGATATGTTCTCTCGATGCTCCGGCACAGGCCGGACCGGTCAGTAGTCCACTTCGGAGCTGCTCTGGAATTCCGGCGAGACGCCCCTGCTGCGATAGACATTGATGACGTTGTTGCGGTTCGTTGCGTCGATATCGCCCATCTTGCGCGGACCGATCAGATCGTTCGGGTTGGCCACCTGCGCGGCCAAATTGCGCTGATAGGAGCAGCCAAAATCGGCATAGTGCTTGTTTTCCGAGTTTTTCATCAGGTCTTCGGGCCAGCGGCCGCAGGGGCCGGCGGAGGCGACGACCTTCGAATAGGAGACACGGATCGGCGGCTGCGAATCCGGCACGTTCACCGAATAGGAGAGGATCGTGATGCGGCCGCGCGGCACGCCTGAGCTCCTCGCGACCCCAGCGAGGCCGGCGGCGGCTCTCCGCGCCGCCGCTTCGTTCGCGGAACCTTGCGGAAGAAGGATCTGCACCACGGGCGCCGCGCTGCGGTCATAGGAGCTCAGGAAGCCCTCAAGCTGCTCGCGCTGCGAGCGCGTCACCCCGCGATCGGCCGCACCGACCGGGATGTCGGTCACCTGCTCCTTTTCGGAAATGACGATGGGATGGTTGGTGCGGTAATCGTCAGGGATTGCGCCAACGATGACATGATCGCGCGCTGCGCAGCCGGAAAGAAGCGAAAGGCCGATCGCCGCGGCCACGGGATAGAGGCCGAGCCGAATACCTGCGCCCGCACAGCGCTTCGCCCGGAGGGGGCTGTTCTTCATTCTGGAGTCGGACATGTCCGTAGGTCCCCGGTTACTTGTAGATGTAGCCGACGACGCCGTGATAACGGCCGTCCGGCAGGTTCGTGCGCATGGTGCCGTAGACGCGGTTGACGCGCCCGAGGAACATGCCGGCGCCGTCGCTCGGCGGATTGAAATTGTCGTCCGGCTTGGAGAGCTGGTCGCGCGCAACCGGCCGCACCAGATAGGGCGTTATGATGATGACCAGCTCGCTCTCGTTGCGGACGAAGTCACGGCTGCGGAAGAAGGTGCCGAGGACAGGTATCTTGGAAAGCCCGGGCAGCCCGTTCATCGCCTGGCGCACGTCGTCCTGGACAAGTCCCGCGATCATCATCGAACCGCCGGAGGGAAGTTCCACGGTCGTATCCGCCAGACGCTTACGGATGGAGATGAGATTCGTGCCCGGTGTCGATGCGTTGGTTCCGTCGCTACCTGCGGAGAGGGATACAGACCCCTCTGTCGTCGGCTCCGAGACCGAAGTGCGTACCTTCAGGCTGATGCGGCCGGCGGATAGTACGACCGGCTGAAATTCAAGCCCGATCCCGTATTCGACCTTTGCTATGGAGTATGTCGGAATACCGGTCTGATTGTCGCGCGATACGGCCGCGGAGACGCCGGTAACCAGATTGTATTCGCCGCCAACCCTGAAGGTAGCTTTTTCGCCCGACACCGCGGTCAATGTCGGCTCGGCAAGCGTCTTCATGACGCCGGTCTGCTCCATCGCATTCAGGTAGGAACTGATGGTCGAAGAGCCGGTTCTGTTGGTGAGAAACGCACCGGACGCCGACAGCGCCTTGCCGAGGCCAGTAAAGTTGTCCGAGATCGTGCCCCATGAGAGCCCGTTCGAGGTTCCCCCGGCGAGCAGGTTGACGCCGAGTTGCTTCATGACGTTGCGGCTGACCTCGGCCACCGTCACCTTCAGGCTGACCTGGTCCTCGCCGACGATCTGCAGCAGGTTGATGATGGCGCTCTTCTGGCGGGTCTGGTCGGGATTGTTGATGTCCACCCCGCCGACAGCCGCACCGCCCGCGGCAGTCTGCGCGTACTGGCCGGTCGTCGCCTCGCCGCCGGTCACGAAGGCGGTGGCGAGTTGCACAGCGCGCGTCGCGTCGAGAGGCGTCTCGACGGTGCCCGAGAGGATGACGTTGTCGTTTACGAGCTCGACCTTGATATCGGAGTCGGGAATGTACTTGCTGAGATAGCCCTCCAGGCCCGACACGTCGCGTTCGATCGTCAGGTCCAGCGCGGCGATCTGCTGGCCGTTGGCGCCGAAGACGAAGA
>JBDZVP010000025.1:0-3965 GCA_040255765.1 Sphingomonadales bacterium
GGCATTAGCGGGTGGAGCATGACCAGGATCTGGTCGAACGCCCAGGCGGCGACCGCCTTGGTCTCGTCGTCAAATGCGCCTTTGACCAGCTCCACGTACCAGTCGCAGAACCTGTCCCAGACGAAGTGGTAGATGGCGTTGGCCATGTCGTCGTAGCGAAGCTCGTCGAAAGCGCGGTTGAGCTTGGCGAGGGTCTCGACGACCTCGCCGATAATCCAGCGGTTGACCGGAAGCTCGGCGGCGGGCGCGGCGATGCTTTCGCTCGCGCCGACACCGTTCATCTGAAGGAAGCGCGCGGCGTTCCACAGCTTGGTTGCGAAGTTGCGGTAGCCCTCGACTCGCTTCTCATCGAGCTTGATGTCGCGGCCCTGGCTTTCCATCGCCATGAGAGTGAAGCGCAGCGCGTCGGCGCCATATTTGTCGATGAAGATGAGCGGGTCGATGACGTTGCCTTTCGCCTTCGACATTTTCGCCCCCTGGGCGTCGCGCACGAGGCCGTGGAGGTAGAGCGTCTTCCAAGGCACCTCGCCCATGAACTCGATGCCCTGCATCGCCATCCGCGCGTCCCAGAAGAACAGGATGTCGAAGCCTGAGATGAGCACGTCGTTGGGGTAGTGGCGCTTCAGGTCCTCCGTCTCGTCGGGCCAGCCGAGCGTGGCGAACGGCCACAGAGCGGAGCTGAACCAGGTATCGAGGACGTCGTCGTCCTGCCGCAGCGGCCGGCCGCCGGCCTGCGCCCGCGCTTCCTCCTCGCTGGCCGCCACGAAGACTTCGCCGTCCTCCGCATACCAGGCCGGAATCCTGTGCCCCCACCAAAGCTGGCGCGAGACGCACCAGGGCTGGATGTTCTCGAGCCAGTTGAACCAGGTCTTTTTCCACGTGGCGGGAACGACCCTGATCGTGCCGGAACGGACCGCCTCGATCGCCGGGCCGGCGAGCGTCTTCGCATCGACATACCATTGGTCGGTCAGCCACGGCTCGATCACGACGCCCGAGCGGTCGCCGAACGGGGTCGGAATGACGCGATCCTCTACTGAGACGAGGGTGCCCTCGGCCTCCAGCTTTGCGACGACGGCCTTTCGTGCATCTTCGCGGGTCAGCCCGAGCAAGTCCTCCGGGATGAGGCCGTCCGCTGTCTGAACGACCAACGCCTGCGCATCGAGCATGTTGAGCATGTCGGATGGCGCGAAGCCGGCGCGCTTGCCGACCTCGAAGTCGTTGAAATCGTGGCCCGGAGTGATCTTCACCGCGCCCGAGCCAAGTTCCGGATCGGCATGTTCGTCGGCGATGATGGGGATCAGGCGGCCGGTGATCGGATGCTTGATCTGCTTGCCGATCAGCGCCTTGTAGCGCTCGTCGTCGGGGTGAACCGCGACCGCCATGTCGGCGAGCATCGTTTCCGGCCGCGTCGTCGCGACCTGGATCGCGCCGGAGCCGTCCGCAAGCGGGTAGCTCAAGGTCCAGAACTTGCCCTGGACATCCTTGGTCTCGACCTCGAGATCGCTGATCGCGGTCTGGAACTTCGGGTCCCAGTTCACGAGACGCTTGTCGCGATAGAGCAGCTTGCGCTTCCACAGCTCGACGAAGACGTGGGTCACCGCCTTCGAGAAGCCCTCGTCCATCGTGAAGCGCTCGCGGCTCCAGTCGCAGGACGCGCCGAGGCGGCGGAGCTGGCGGGTGATCGCGCCGCCCGACGTTTCTTTCCAATCCCAGACGATCTCGAGGAATTTCTCGCGGCCGAGCTCCTGCCGCTTCAGCCCCTGCCCGGCGATGGTGCGCTCGACGACCATCTGCGTGGCGATTCCCGCATGATCGGTGCCCACGACCCACAGCGCGTCCTTGCCCCGCATCCGCTCGCGGCGGGTCAGCACGTCCTGGAGCGTATTGTCGAGCGCGTGACCGATATGGAGCGAGCCGGTGACGTTGGGCGGCGGCATGACGATCGTCCACGGCTCCGCCTCGGGGCGGTCGGGGCGGAACAGCCCGCTCGACTCCCAATGTTCATACCAGCGCTTCTCGATCGAAGCGGGATCGAAGGTTTTCGGCAATTCGCTCATGTTCGAGCGCGGTTAGCGATGCTGCGGTGCAGCGGCAACTAGCTGAGCTGTTCCAACCGCTCGTCGGTGAGCGATCCGGGGATAATCATGACCGGGCACGGAAGCTTGCCCGAGTCCTTTCCGGTGAAGTGCGCGACCAGCGGTCCCGGGCTGCCCGACGGCGCGGCGCCAAGGACGAGCGCGGCGATGTCGTCGCGGTCGGCCAGATAGTCCCGAACCGTCTTCACCGGCTCTCCGGCGCGAAGCACGATCGCCGGCTTGATCCCCGCTTCGTCGAAGATTTCGCCAACGGCGGAGCTGACGACACCTTCGATCCGGAGCTTCTGTTCTTCCTCGATCGCCGACTGCACGCTGCCCCACTGGACGAAATCCTGTGGCGCAGCGGTGGCGAGAACTTCGACGTTCCCGCTGGTTTTCGCGGCGCGCCGGGCGGCGAAGCGGAGCGCAACGCGCGCTTCGTCGCTGTCGTCGATGACAACCAGATAGGTGCGCAATGCGTTTCCCCCTTGTGTCCGGGCGACGCTGCTAGAAAGCGAAGGCAAGCGCAAGCGGAACGAGTCGCCCGGTCGCGGGCTTGACCCTGACCGCCGCATTGGCTTTGTGCCGGGCGTCACGCGGAAGGACGAAGATGTCGATCGAGCTAAAGATGCCTGCCCTCTCTCCCACCATGGAGGAGGGCACCCTTGCCAAATGGCTGGTGAAGGAAGGCGACGAGGTGAAGTCGGGCGACATCCTCGCCGAGATCGAGACCGACAAGGCGACGATGGAGTTCGAGGCGGTCGACGAAGGCAAGCTCGCGAAGATCCTGGTTCCCGAAGGTACCGAGGGCGTGAAGGTCGGCGCACCGATCGCGATTCTGGCGGGTGAAGGCGAGGATGTGAGTGCGGCGGCTGAGGCTGAGGCGCCGAAGAAACCCTCTCCCCCCGAGGGAGAGGGAGGAGCGGCGAAAGCCGCGGAGGGTGAGGGGGCGGCGAGACCCGCGCCTTCATCTCCGAAAGCGGCACCTCCCCCTCCCGCCCCCTCACCCCAGCCCTCTCCCTCGAGGGGAGAGGGAGGGAGGATCAAAGCTTCTCCCCTCGCCCGGCGAATAGCCGAAGAGAAAGGCGTCGACCTCTCCTCCATCCAGGGCAGCGGGCCCGGCGGCAGGATCGTGAAGGCCGACCTCGAAGCTGCGCCCGCAAAGGCCCCTGCTCCAGCGCCCGCCCAAGCGGCTGCTCCTGCCCCGGCGACGGAGGGCGAAATCCCGCACGAGGCGGTCAAGCTTTCCAGCATGCGCAAGACGATCGCCCGCCGCCTCACCGAGTCGAAGCAGACCGTCCCGCATTACTACCTCACGGTCGACATCCAGCTCGACGCGCTGCTCAAGCTGCGGAGCGAGCTCAACAAGGGCCTCGAACCGCGCGGCATCAAGCTTTCGGTCAACGACCTTTTGATCAAGGCGTTGGGACAAGCGCTGATCGAGGTGCCGACGGCGAACGTCAGCTACACCGGCGAACAGATGCTCAAATACAGCCGGGCGGACATTTCCGTAGCGGTCGCGGTCCCGGACGGGCTGATCACGCCAATCATCGTCGGCGCGGATACCAAGACCCTCTCGACCATTTCGAAAGAGATGACCGACCTCGCCGCCCGGGCGCGCGAAGGCAAGCTGCAGCCGCAGGAATATCAGGGCGGCACCGCCAGCCTAACCAACCTCGGCATGTTCGGGATCAAGCAGTTCGATGCCGTCATCAACCCGCCGCAGGGCATGATCATGGCGGTCGGCGCGGGCGAGAAGCGGCCCTATGTCGTCAATGACTCGCTCCAGATCGCGACGGTGATGAGCGCCAGCGGAAGCTTCGACCACCGCGCCATCGACGGAGCGGAGGGCGCCAAGCTGATGCAGGCGTTCAAGCGCCTGATCGAGAA
>JBDZVP010000025.1:4065-22725 GCA_040255765.1 Sphingomonadales bacterium
ACGCTGGTGACGGGATAGGCGCAATAATCGGCGGCGTAGAAGGCGCTTGGGCGGTGGTTGCCCGACAGGCCGACGCCGCCGAACGGGGCGTTCGATGGCGCGCCGTTGGTCGGCTTGTTCCAGTTGATCACGCCGGCTTTCGTCCGCGCCCAGAATTGCTCGAACTGCTCGTGCGTGCCGCCGACGAGGCTCGCGGCCAGCCCGAATCGGGTCGCGTTCGCGGCCGCGATCGCCGAGTCGAAATCCTTGACCCGGATGACCTGCAGGACGGGCCCGAAAATCTCCTCGTCCGGGATATCGCGCGCGTCGGTGACGTCGATCAGCGCCGGGGTCAGGTACGGACGGTCCTCGTAGGGCCGGTCGAGGCGGCGGATCGGCTTTCCGCCCTTCATCATCAGGCCCATCCACTGTTCCTGAAGATGATGCGCCGTTTCGTTGTCGATCAGCGGGCCCATGAACGGTTGCGGTTCGGCGAAGGGCGAATCGACGATGATCCGGTCGATCGTTTTGGCGATCGCCTCGATCAGCGGTCCTTCCTTGCCTTCCTCGACGATCAGCCGCCGGGCGCAGGTGCAACGCTGGCCGGCGCTGAGATAGGCGGACTGCACGATGATCGCCGCCGCCGCGTCGATGTCCTTCGGGTTCCAGGCGATCAGCGGGTTGTTTCCGCCAAGCTCCAGCGCAAGAATCTTCTGCGGCGTGTCCGCGAACTGCTTGTGCAGCGCCTGTCCGGCACGCGCTGAGCCGGTAAACAAAAGCCCGTCGATGTCCGGCTGCCCGGCGAGCGCCCTGCCCTCGTCCGGCCCGCCTTGAACAATCCGGATCACGCCCTCCGGAATTCCGGCGTTCCGATAGCATTCCACCAGGAACTCGCCGACCGCGGGGGTTTTCTCCGAAGGCTTGAAGACGACCGCATTGCCGGCAATCAGCGCGGGGACGATGTGGCCGTTGGGAAGGTGCGCCGGGAAATTGTACGGCCCGAGTACCGCGAGGACCCCGTGCGGCTTGTGGCGGACCGTGACCTTGTTGCCCATCGCGGCTTCGAGCGAATGTTTCGGGGTCCGCTCGGCATAAGCGTCGATCGAGATATCGACCTTGTTGATGACCGCCGAGACTTCGGTCTGAGTCTCCCAGAACGGCTTGCCGGTCTCGCGGGAGATCAGGGTCGCGAAGTCCTTTTCCTTCTTCCGGACCACGTTCGCGAAGCGGCGAAGCGCCTCGCAGCGGTAGGCGATCGAACGCGCTGCCCATTCGGGAAAGGCGGCCCGGGCGGCTGCGACTTCGGCGGCGGCATCGCCGCTCTCCCCCGACCAGACCTGCTTGCCGGTCGCGGGTTCGGTTGAAATCATACGCTGGGACATGGCGGCGCTCCACCACGCGAGCGCGGCGCGGTCAAGGTGAGGAGCGACCGCTACGGTCGCATTGCTTCGCCCATCCGCCGGATCGCCGAGATCTTCGACTCGAACGCGGTCCAGTCGTCGCGATCCGCAATCGCGGCCCAGATCGTCTCGACCTCCTCGATGTGCATCGAGCACGGCTCCGGATCCGACCAGTAATCGCCGACCGGCGGGCGCTCGCGCCCGGCGAGCAGCGCCGCCAGCTTGCGGAATGGCTCGGCGGGGTATTTCTCCGCGCCCGGATCGCGGCCGCCGCGCCAGTCGAAGAAGATGCGGTCGATGGTCGCGGTCTTCGAGTCCAGTGCCTCGACGAGTGCGCGGGCCAGCTCGTGGTCGATTGCATCGTCCCTAGGTTCGAGGCCGAGCCTCCACAGGATTTTACCGACGAAAGCCGTCTCGAACCGCGCTCCCCACCCAGTCAGGATTTCGGATAACGGCTCCGCTTCGGTAACGAGCGAAAGGCAACCGCCGAGCTGCGCCAGGTCCCAGTTGATCGCTTCCGGCTGCCGGGCAAAGGCATAGAGGCCGAAGTGATCGAAATAGGCCGCGGTGAAATCGCCGTCCCAAACTGGCGTGAACCGCCATGGACCGTAATCGAAGCTCTCGCCCGTGATGTTGATATTGTCGCTGTTGAGGACCCCGTGAACGAAGCCCGCGGCCATGTAGCTTGCAGCGAGCACAGCGGTTCGCTGGCTGACCAAATCGAACAGCTGAAGCGCGTTCTCCGCGTCGTCGCCAGCCGGCTTCTCGGAATAAAGGTTTTCGAGACAGTAGCGAGTCAGTCGCGCGATTGCCTCGGCGTCCTTGAAAAAGGCCTGCCGCTGGAACGAGCCGATTCGGATGTTGCCGTGGCTGAGCCGTGTCAGGACCGCCGAGCGGGCCGGCGAGGGCTCGTCCCCGCGCACCAGCTCTTCGCCCGTCTCGAACAAGGCAAAGCTCTTCGACGTGTCGACTCCCAGCGCTTCCAGCATCTCGGTGGCGAGCACCTCGCGCACGCCACCTTTCAAAGTCAGGCGCCCGTCGGCGGTCCGGCTGTAGGGAGTCTGGCCGGAGCCTTTCGTACCGAGTTCGAGAAGGCGACCCTGCTTATCCCTGAGCTGCGCGAACAGGAAGCCGCGCCCGTCGCCAATGTCCGGGTTGTACACCCGGAACTGGTGGCCGTGGTACCGCAGGGCCAGCGGCTGCTGGAGGTTCTCCGGAAGCGGATCGAAGCGGCAGAAATGCGCTGCCCATTCCGCGTCGGTGAGATCGTCAAGCCCGACCGTCTCCGCCGCCCGCCGGTTGAGGAAGCGCGGCTCGCATTGCGGGAATCTCGCTGGTTCGACCGGATCGTAGAACCGCTCTCCAAGCTCGAAGATTTTCACGTCCGGCCGGTAGGATTGCGCGAGCGGCATTCGCCCGCGATACGGGAGCGGAACTGGTGGGGAAAGCGGCAATGGCATCCTGGAGTGACGCGTTTTGGACCAGCCGCGACGGATTGAAGCTTCACTATCGAGATTATGCAGGGCCAGCCAACCGCCCTCCGCTGCTCTGCCTCCACGGCCTCACCCGCAACGCCCGGGACTTCGAAGCGCTTGCCGCGCGGCTTGCCGGCTACTGGCGGGTCATCGTCCCCGACTTTCGAGGGCGCGGGGGCAGCGATCACGATCCGGTCAGCAGCCGCTACATTCCGCCCACCTATGCGGCCGATGTGCTCCAGCTCCTCGATGAGCTGAAAATTCCGGAAGCGGTGTTCGTCGGCACCTCACTCGGCGGAATCGTCACCATGATCGTAGCCGGCTTCGCTCCGCAGCGGATCGCCGGTGCGGTTCTCAACGATGTCGGCCCCGCCCTCGAAAAGGCCGGGCTCGACCGGATTCGCGCCTATGTGGGTCAGCCGCTGGTGTTTCGCGACTGGGAAGAGGCTGCCGGGAGGCTTTCGACTGTCCACGCGGACGCCCACCCCGGATACGGACCGGAGGAGTGGCTGGCTTATGCCCGCCGGGTCGCGCACCAGACGGATCGAGGGATCGAGTTCGATTACGACATGGCGATCGCGGAGCCGTTCAAGGCGATGGACGACAAGGCTGCCGCTGCTGTCGAAGCATGGCCGCTGCTGATGGGACTGTCGGCAAAGCCGGTGCTGATCCTTCGCGGAGAGCGAAGCGACCTGTTCTCGGAGGAAACGGCGGAGCGGATGCGCGACTCGCTTCCGGGATCGGAGCTGGCGATCGTTCCCAACGTCGGCCACGCACCCGACCTTTCGGAACCGGAGGCCGTCGCGGCGATCGAGCGGCTGCTCGAGCGCGTGCTCAAGCGCTAATCATCCGCTTGAGCTTGTCGATTGCGGGTTGATCCTGCTCGTCTGGAGCGATGGTCGCGACGAACTTCCCGTCGCGGTCGAACAGCAGCACCGTCGCGGTGTGGTCGACGGTGTAATCGCCGTCGCCGGTCGGAACCTTCTCCGAGAAGATTCCGAACTCCTTCTTCACCTGGTCGATCTGCTGCGGTGAGCCGGTGAGACCGATGATCGGGGCGCCGAAGGCTTTCGAGTAGGTGCCCATTTCCTTGGGCCCGTCGCGCTCCGGATCGACGGTAACGAAGACGATGTTGAACGCGCCGTCGCCGCCTGCTTCGCGCCGGAGCTTCACAAGCCGGGCCAAGGTGGTCGGGCAAGTATCGGGGCAGTGGGTAAAGCCGAAGAACAGGACGTAAGGTTTGCCCTTGAGCTGCTCGGTCCCGAACGGCTGGCCATCGGCGTTCACCAGCGTGAACGGCCCGCCGAAGCTTGCCGAGGTCACCATCCGAGCCGGTGCCTGTTGCGGCTTCGGTGAGGTCAGGAAGAATACCCCGATCGCAACGATGACGACCGCGCACAGCGCCCAGATGATGAGGCGAGCCTGTCTCACATTCCTGCTCCCGTAGCGGCCGGCCGGACTTCAGCCATCACCTTCCGCTCTCCCGATTTCTCGAACTTCAAATCCAGCTCCAGGGCCGAGCCGGCCTGAAGCGGCTGCTTCAGCTCCATCAGCATCACGTGAGTTCCGCCGGGCTTGAGCTCGACCGTGCCGTTCGCCGGAATGTCGAGCGCCTCGAGCGGCCGCATCCGCATGACGCCATTGTCCATGCTCGTCGAGTGAAGCGACGCGTCGGCGCCAGGGCTGCTGACCGTCAGAAGCTTGTCCTCGCCGCCCGCGTTGCGGATCGTGAAGTAGGCCGCCGACCCGCTCTGTCCCGAAATCGTCGCTCGCGCCCATGCTCCATCGACGCTCACCGCGGGCGGTGCGCTCGCGGGCTTGCAGGAGGCGAGCAAAAGGGTGGCGAACAGCAGTGCGTATTTCATATGGCGAATCTCCGGAGGCACGACCCTTTGGGCAATCGCGCCTCACTCCGTCAAGGAGAGGCCAGCATCCGCTCCGCAAGAAGGTCCGCGAGGTGCATCGTCCCCCGCCCGCTGCCCTGCTCGATCTGCTCGCGGCAACTGAAGCCGTCGGCGAGGATGAGCGTATCGCTCGCAGCTTCGCGAACCGCCGGTAGAAGCACCCGCTCGCCGATCAACTGGCTGACTTCGTAGGTCTCCGAGGCGAAGCCGAAGGCCCCCGCCATCCCGCAGCAACCTTGGGGCGGACGATCCACGTCGAGGCCGAGGCGACCGAGCAGTTCCTGCTCGGTTTTGAAGCCTATCACCGCGTGATGGTGACAATGCGCCTGGACAATGGCCTTGCCGCCCTCCTTCGGCGGCGGAAACCGATCGAAGTTCGCGGCGACGAAGTCCCCGAACTGGACCGCCTGCTTGGAAAGCGCCTTCGCCTCGGAACGCTCCGGAAACAGCCCGACCAGCTCGTCCTTGAACGCCGATGTGCAGGCCGGTTCCAGCCCGATGATCGGAATCCCGGACGCGATCGTCTCCCGAAGCGACGTGAAGGTCTTTTCCCAAAGCGCCTTGGCATCGTCGAGATAGCCCCAATCGTAGAGCGGGCGGCCGCAGCAGAGGCGATCCTTCGGAACCACCACCTCGTAACCCGCGGCTTCGAGCACCCGCGCAGCCGCCATCGCGGTGTCCGGGCGTAAGTAGTTGTTGAAGGTGTCCGGCCACAGCATCACCCGGTCGCCCCCGGTCCGCTTTGGCCTGAACTGGCTTCGGAACGAGCGCCGGAACGCCGGCACTTTCCGTCGCTGATCGAGACCTGCGACCCACTTGGAAATCGCGGAAAGGCCGGGAGTCTGGGTGCCGAAATTGACGAGCCAGGGCGCATGCTCCGCCCAACTCGCCCAACGCTCGATGTGCGCCATCGACCAGGCCGAGCGCGGCCGCCTCTTGTCGCGATAGTGGTGCGCCCGGAACTCCGACTTCCACGTCGCCATGTCGACTCCGGTCGGGCAATCCTTCTTGCAGCCCTTGCAGGCGAGGCACAGCGACAATGCGTCCTCGACCTCCTCGCTGTCCCAGCCGTCGCGAATCACCTCGCCGCGGACCATCTCGTGAAGCAAATGCGCCCGTCCCCGCGTCGTGTACTTCTCCTCGTGCGTGACGAGGTAGGACGGGCACATCACCTCGTTGCCGACCGACTTGCGCCTGCATTTGCCGACTCCGACGCAATGGATCGTCGTCCGGCCAAAGCTGCCGAGGCGAGGATAAGCGTACCAGGTGTCGAGGTCGGGCGGCTGCCAGTTGGGCCCCAGCCGAAGATTGGAATCGAGCGGGTACGGATGGACGACCTTGCCCGGATTCATCCGCCCGCGCGGGTCCCAGATCGCCTTGAACTCCGCGAAAGCCTGGACGAGCTCCGGCCCGTACATGATCTCCAGCAACTCGCCGCGCGCCTGGCCGTCGCCATGCTCGCCGGAGAGCGAGCCTCCGTATGACACGACGAGGTGCGCCGCCTCCGTGACGAAGCTCCGGTAGTTGGCGATCCCCGCTTCGGTCCCGAATTCGAAGTTGATCCGGCAATGGATACAACCGCCGCCGAAGTGGCCGTAGATCGCGGCCTCATAGCCGTGGCGGTGCATCAGCGCCCGGAAGTCGCGGAGGTAGTCGCCAAGATTGTCGGGCGGGACGGCAGAATCCTCCCACCCGTCCCACGTCACCGGCTTTCCGGGAACGAAGCCGGTCGCACCGAGCGAAGCCTCTCGGTCGACCCACACCTGCCTTTGGTGGACCGGATCGGTGACGATCCGGGTGCGGCGGAACGGCGCGGCTACGGCTTTGGCCTTGGCGTTCGCCTCCTGTGCGGTCTCCCCGCCCATTTCGACGATCAGCCAGCCGCCCCCTTCCGGGAAATAGTGAAGCCCCTCGGGCGGAGCGTTGCTCTTCTTGACCGCCTCGAACAGGAAATTGTCGAAGCCCTCCAGGCCGCATGGGCCCTGTTCCATTATCCCCGGGACGGCGTCGGCGGCGGAGGCGACATCGTCGAAGGCGATGATCGCGAGCGCCCGGTGCGGCGGGCTGTAAATCAGGTTCAACTCGGCTTCGAGAACCAGCGCGCAATTGCATTCCGTGCCGACCAAGGCCTGGGCGACGTTGAAGTCGGTCTCGCGAAGCAGGCGATCGAGGTTCTCGTAGCCGGAAACGCGGCGCGGAATATCGGGGAATTTCTCCTCGATCAGCGATTGGTAGCGGTCGCGGAACTCGACCATCCGCCCGTACATCTCGGCGCGCCGGTCACCGCCCGCGATGATCTTTTGCAGCTCCGGCCCCGGCGTCGGGCCAACCTGCATCAGCTCCCCTTCGTAGGTGAGCACCGTCAGCCGCCGGACATAGTCGCTGGTCCGTCCCGACATGATCGAATGGACGCCGCAGCTATTGTTGCCGATCATTCCGCCCAAAGTGTTGTGGTCGTGCGTCGCGGGGTCCGGCCCGAAGGTGAGATTGTGCTTCTCCGCCGCCTGGCGAAGATGGTCGAGGATGCAGCCGGGCTGGACCCGAGCGATCTTCCGCTCCGGATCGATTGCGATGATCTTGTTCATGTAGCGCGAAAAATCGATCACCACCGCGAAGTTGATCGTCTGCCCGGCGATGGCCGTGCCCCCGCCACGGGCGACGATCGGGACATCGTGGCGGCGGCAGATGTCCACCGTCTCGACTACGTCGGAAATGCTGCGCGGGATGACGACTCCCATCGGCACCTGGCGGTAATTGGAGGCGTCCGCCGCAAGCATGGCTTTCGCCTGCGCGTCGAAATGGACGGGGCAGGACAGAGAGCGCCGAAGCTCTTCCCCGACCGAGCGCACCCGTTCGTCGGGATAGAAGAGGTAGTCCGCGGAAACCCGGCCGGTCGAAGAATATTCGCGGACCCGCTCGCCTGCGGCGCTCACACCAGTTCGCGAACGGTGTCAGACGCCACCGTCAACGCGATCTTGCCCGCGTTGGGGGTTCCCTTGATCAAGGATTCCGCGAACTTCAGCGCCTGCTTGGCCTCGATTTTCGGCGGCATCGGCGGCTCGTTGGGATCGACGACGGCTTCGATCAGGCACGGGCCTTTCCGAGCAAGCGCCTCGCGAAGCTGGTCTCCGCAGCGGGTGGGATCGTCAATCCGGACCGCGGGAATCCCGACGGCTTCCGCCATCTTCACGAAGTCGATCGGCTCGAGCTCACAGCCGTATTCCGGATTGCCCAGGAACACCATCTGCTCCCATTTGATCTGGCCGAGCGTGTTGTTCTTGATAACGATGATCTTGGCGTCGAGATTGTATTTCCGCAGGGTCACGAAGTCGCCCATCAGCATCGCCGCCGATCCGTCTCCGATCACAGCGACCACCTGCCGGCCCGGGTATGCCGTGGCCGCACCGATCGCGTAGGGCAGCCCGCAGGCCATGCTAGCAAGCGTTCCCGAGCAGCTGAACATCATGTCGCCGCGCATGTCGACGTGGCGGGCGGTCCAGCAGGTGATCGTCCCGCTGTCGGTGATGAGAATCGCGTCGTCGTCGAGCAGCTTGTTGAGCTCGTGGGTGACGACTTGCGGTTTCATCGGCGTGTCGGTGCGCGTGCCGCGCTCGTCCATGGTCTCGCGCCACTCGTTCATGGCGTCCTGCGCCTGTTCCAGGAACTTGCTGCTGTCGTTCTTCCGGAGCAGCGGCAAAAGCTCGCCGAGCACGCGCTTGCTGTCGCCGACCAGCCCGGCATCGACCGGGTAGCGAAGACCCACACGCTTGGGATCGAGTTCAATCTGGACGGCCTTGGCTTTGCCCGGCTCGGGATAGAATTCGATATAGGGGAAGCTGGACCCGACGATCAGCAGAGTGTCGCAGCTTTCCAGTGCCTGTTGCGAGGGCTTGGTGCCGAGAAGGCCGACGCCGCCGGTGGTGTACGGGCTGTCATCGGGGACCGACGCCTTGCCGAGCAAGGGTTTGCCGATCGGCGCCTGGAGCCGCTCGGCTACGGCGAGCAGCTCGTTGGTCGCGCCTACCGCCCCGCGCCCGGCGAGAATGAACGGCTTTTTCGCGTCGTTGAGGATGTCGGCGGCCCGCTGGATCATCTCGCGGTCCGGCATCTGCCCGCCGCGCGCCATCACGTTCGATACGTGATCCGGGACGTTGTGCTCGGACCGGTGGCTCTTCTCGACGCTCATCGACTGGATATCGACCGGGATCATCACATGCGTCGGCTGGCGGTAGGCGAGTGCGGTCCGGCACGCCATTTCGACCACCTCCTCCATATGCGCCGGGCCCATGACCCGCGCCGAATAGGCCGTTGCGTCCATGAACAATTTGTCGAGCTCGATATCCTGCTGGGTAAGCGTTGCGAGAAGGTCGTGGTGCTGGGCGCCAGTGATTGCGAGCACCGGCTGGCCGTCGAGCTTGGCATCGTAGATACCGTTGAGAAGGTGAACCCCGCCAGGGCCGGAGGTCGCCAGGCAAACGCCGAGCTTTCCGGTGAATTTCGCGTAAGCGCAGGCGGCGAAGGCGGCCGCCTCTTCATGCCGGACCTGGACGAACTTGATTTCGTCCTGGCGTTCGCGGAGCGATTCGAACACGCCGTTGATCCCGTCGCCGGGGATCCCGAAAATCGTGTCGACGCCCCAATCGATGAGCGTCTGGACGAGGATGTCGCCGCCGGTCTTGGCCATGATTCAACTCCACTTCTAGCTATTTTGGTAAACGCGCACGTCGCGGAACGGTCCCCCGGTGGTCGCCGCGACCGGCTTCGTGGGATCGGGCGGCGGGCGGAGGATGATGTCGCGGGGGACTTTCTCGACGTCGGTCACGCCCGTCAGTGCCATCGCGACGCTGAGCTCGTCTTTCAGTATCTCGAGCGCCTTGGTGACCCCGGCCTGCCCGCAGGCGCCGAGGCCGTAGAGATAGGCACGTCCGATGAAGCAGGCGCGCGCGCCCAGCCCGAGGAATTTGAGCACGTCGAGGCCGGAGCGAACGCCGCTGTCGACAAAGACTTCCGTCCTTTCGCCAACCGCTTCGACGATCGAGGGCAAAATCGATGCGGTCGACGGCGCACCGTCGAGCTGCCGCCCGCCGTGGTTGGAAACGAGGATCGCGTCCGCGCCGGCTTCGACCGCCATCATCGCATCGGCCGCATCCATGATTCCCTTGACGATCAGCTTGCCCGGCCAGAGCGCGCGCACCCATTCGAGGGTCTTCACGTCGAACGAACTGTCGAGCTGGCTCTTCACCAGCTCCGCCATTTCCTTGACGTTCCCGCTCTTCACCCGGTCCGCGTAATTGCCGAAGCTCCACCGCTTCGAATGAAGCATTGCGAACGCCCAGTGCGGGTGGGAGATGATGCTCCAGATGTTCGCTGGCGTGAGCCTGGGAGGGACGCCGAGGCCGTTGTGGACATCGCAATAGCGCGTGCCCTCGACGTGGAGGTCCATGGTCAGGATCAGTACGGGGCAACCGGCCTTCGTCGCTCTTTCAAGCAGCTCTTTCGAAAAGCCGCGGTCCTTTTCGAGGTAAAGCTGGAACCAGAAAGGCCGGTCGACCGAACTTCGAACATCCTCGATCGAGAGCAGAGCGTTGGTCGATAGCGAGAAGGGAATGCCGAAATCGTGCGCCGCGCGGCAGGACAGGATTTCGCCGTTGGACCAGATGGCGCCGCACATGCCGGTAGGACCGATCGCGACTGGAATCGTCACTTTCTCGCCGAGCATGGTCGTTTCGAGCTTGCGGTCGGAGACGTCGAACATCACCCGCTCGCGAAAGCGGATCGAGTCGAGATCTCGGCGGTTCTCGCGCAAGGTCAGCTGAGCGAAAGACCCGGCTTCCATATAGTCCATGAACGGCTTGGGGACTCGGGCGTGCGCGCGCTGGCGCAAGTCCTCGATGCTGGCGATCGTGTTGAGCGTTTTGCTCACCACTTCCAGGCTTCGATTTTTTCTCGCTCCACGCGGCGCTCCTCAGGAACGCCAACGCTTGTTTCGGACAAGCTATCCAAGAAATGACGGAGGTCAGCGTTCCGGCCGTTTCTGCGGCGCTCGCCGAAGGCCGGGCGGAGACGGCGTCATCCGCCCTGCCTTCCGTGGCCGAACTACGTCCGGGAGCTGTGGTTCTTTCGGTAGATGGCAAGCAGGATGAGCAAGAAGGCGATCAGCCGCAGAAGGTAGATCGACCCGCGCTCCTCCGTCGGGATATTGGCGAGCGCGATGATCGTCTGGCCGGTTCCGAGCAGCAGGAATGCAACCGCGAAGGCGAGGAACAGCTCTTCGCGGGTCCGTTTCCAGAAGCGCAGGAAGAACAAGGCGCAGGCGGCAAAGCCGAGCGCGACTGCTCCGGAGAGGAAATCGTAGAGAGTCATCGACTTATTCCTCCCCTACTTTCCAGATGAAGCCGAATAAAAGCGAGCAGCAGGCCGCGAGCGCCAGCATCAGCCGAGGCAGCCGCAAGTCGAGCTCCGGGCTCGGCCAAACCACAAGATCCAGAACCAGGGCGAGGTTATTCAGTGCGAGGAAGACGAAGCACACGCTGCTCCACAAGAGCAGGCCGGAGCCGTTTTTTCGGTAACTTCGACCTAGCAGCCACGCACAGGCCGCGCTTGTGAGGAAGCACAGCACGTAAACGACAGCCGGAAAGACATCCCCCATACTCAATCCTTCCGCAATCTAAACGCGTCCGCGAAGGCGGTCGCGCCACTCGAAGCAGTCGAAACGATGGCCCGCCGGACAGCATCCGGCCGCGCGGAATAGAGCTTTTCAACCGCGTCGATCGCGTTGCGCATGTCGGGGCTCGCGGGCTGGTACACCGCCTGGTCCCCCTCAATCGAAATCAAACCGGCAGCCAGAAGCTCATCGAGAGTCTTGTTGACGACGAGCTCGCTGGCGCGGAGCGCACTGATGAGCTCGTCTCGCGACCATGGGCGATTGTCGCGCTTCAGTAAAAGGAGCAGCTCAAGCGCCCAGACCGACCGGAAGCTCGACCCGATAAATCGAAAAAGATCGTCGCTCGGGCTCGTCACGAGCCGGCGGGAATCCAGTCGCAGGGCATGCGCCGTCCCTAGCGATCCGAATCAGGACATTGCAACAGCGGAAACCTGAAGATCATTTGGCTGTTAGATTTTTTTTCGCGCATGCTATGGCAATCCTTTGCTACTGTATCGTGTCCGGCGGCCGGGGGGCCGCCATTGTTGCAACCCATGAGCGGGGGGAGATGAGCCACACGGAGAGTTAAGTGAACGTCCAGGCCCCGCGCGACTTCATCGATCGCCGCCAGCTGCTCGGCGCCCTGCGTGCGCTCCGCCGCGGCGACTTTAGCGTTCGCCTTCCCGAAGAGGTCGACGGAGTCGACGGCGAGATCGCCGAACTCTTCAACGAAGTCGTCGGAATGAACGAGGCACTGACGAGCGAATTCGAACGCCTCGCCAGGGTCGTCGGCAAGGAAGGCAAGATCACCCAGCGCGCGCGCGTGCGCGGCGCCACCGGCGGATGGGACAGCAAGCTCCGCGCGGTCAACGAACTCATCGAGGACATGGTCCAGCCGACAGCGGAGGTGGCCCGAGTCATTGGCGCCGTCGCCAAGGGCGACCTTTCGCAATCCATGTCGGTCGAGATCGACGGCCGGCCGCTTCGCGGCGAATTCCTGCGGATGGGCAAGGTCGTCAACACGATGGTCGAGCAGCTCGCCTCCTTCGCATCGGAGGTCACCCGGGTCGCTCGCGAAGTCGGGACCGAAGGCAAGCTTGGCGGCCAGGCCAAGGTGAAGGGCGTCGCAGGCACCTGGAAGGACCTCACCGACAACGTCAATTTGATGGCCGAAAACCTCACCGGCCAGGTCCGAAACATCGCCGAGGTGACGACCGCCGTGGCCCGCGGCGACTTGTCGAAAAAGATCACCGTCGATGTGAAGGGCGAAATCCAGGAGCTGAAGGACACCATCAACGTGATGGTCGACCAGCTCAACGGCTTCGCGAGCGAAGTGACCCGCGTTGCCCGCGAGGTCGGAACCGAGGGCAAGCTCGGCGGCCAGGCCGAAGTGCCGGGCGTCGCCGGAACCTGGAAGGACCTCACCGACAACGTCAACCTGATGGCCGAGAACCTGACGGGCCAGGTGCGCAATATCGCCGAAGTGACGACTGCGGTGGCTCGCGGCGACTTGTCGAAAAAGATCACCGTCGAGGTGAAAGGCGAAATTCTCGAGCTGAAGAACACCATCAACGTCATGGTGGACCAGCTCAACGCCTTTGCGTCCGAGGTGACCCGCGTTGCCCGCGAGGTCGGAACCGAAGGCAAGCTCGGCGGGCAGGCAAAGGTCGAGGGCGTCGGCGGCACCTGGAAGGACCTCACCGACAACGTCAATTTGATGGCCGAGAATCTGACCGGCCAGGTCCGAAACATCGCCGAAGTGACCACCGCGGTGGCGCGCGGCGATCTTTCCAAGAAGATCACCGTCGACGTGAAGGGCGAAATCCTGGAGCTCAAGGACACCATCAACACGATGGTCGACCAGCTCAATTCCTTCGCCTCGGAAGTGACCCGGGTCGCCCGCGAGGTCGGGACCGAGGGCAAACTCGGGGGGCAAGCGGAAGTGCCCGGAGTCGCCGGTACCTGGGCCGACTTGACCGACAACGTGAACCTGATGGCCGCCAACCTCACCGGCCAGGTCCGAAACATTGCCGAAGTGACGACCGCGGTCGCGAAAGGCGACCTTTCGAAGAAGATCACCGTTCAGGTCCGGGGCGAAATCCTCGAGCTCAAGAACACCATCAATACGATGGTCGACCAGCTCAACTCCTTCGCTTCGGAAGTCACGCGCGTTGCGCGCGAAGTCGGTTCGGAAGGCAAACTCGGCGGTCAGGCGCAGGTCGAGGGCGTTGCCGGGACCTGGGCCGACCTTACCGACAGCGTGAACCTGATGGCCGGCAACCTGACCGGCCAGGTCCGGAACATCGCCGAAGTCACGACCGCGGTCGCCCGGGGCGATCTTTCCAAGAAGATCACCGTCGATGTGAAGGGCGAAATCCTGGCCCTGAAAGACACCATCAACACGATGGTCGATCAGCTCAACGCCTTCGCGTCCGAGGTCACCCGAGTCGCCCGCGAGGTCGGGACCGAGGGCAAGCTTGGCGGGCAGGCGCAAGTGCCGGGTGTCGGCGGCACGTGGAAAGACCTCACCGACAACGTCAACGCCATGGCCGAAAACCTTACCGGCCAAGTGCGCAACATTGCCGAAGTCACGACGGCGGTGGCGCTTGGCGACTTGTCGAAGAAGATCACAGTCGACGTGAAGGGCGAAATCCTGGAGCTGAAGAACACCATCAACGTGATGGTGGACCAGCTCAATTCTTTCGCGTCCGAAGTCACCCGGGTTGCTCGCGAGGTGGGCACGGAAGGAAAACTCGGCGGGCAAGCCCAGGTGCGTGGAGTCGCCGGAACGTGGAAAGACCTCACCGACAACGTCAATTTGATGGCGGAGAACCTCACCGGACAGGTCCGCAACATCGCCGACGTGACCACCGCGGTGGCGAAGGGCGACTTGTCGAAGAAAATCACGGTCGACGTGAAGGGCGAGATCCTCGCGCTCAAGAACACGATCAACACGATGGTCGATCAGCTCAACGCCTTCGCATCCGAGGTGACCCGAGTCGCCCGCGAGGTCGGAACCGAAGGCAAGCTCGGCGGCCAGGCGCAGGTGCCGGGCGTCGGTGGAACCTGGAAAGACCTGACCGACAACGTCAACCTGATGGCGACCAACCTCACCAACCAGGTGCGCGGGATTGCCGAGGTCGTCACAGCAGTCGCGCAGGGCAATTTGAAGCGCAAGCTGACGCTCGGCGCGAAGGGCGAAATCGCGGCGCTCGCCGACACCATCAACTTCATGATCGATACGCTTTCGACCTTCGGCGACCAGGTGACGAGCATGGCGCGCGAGGTCGGGATCGAAGGCAAGCTCGGTGGCCAGGCGAGCGTCCCGGGTGCAGCAGGTCTGTGGCGCGACCTCACCGACAACGTGAACCAGCTGGCGGAAAACCTCACGAACCAGGTGCGATCGATCGCCGAAGTGGCGACGGCGGTGACCAAGGGCGACCTGACCCGCTCGATCGCCGTTCAGGCGTCGGGCGAGATGGCCGCGCTCAAGGACACGATCAACGAAATGATCCGCAACCTGAAGGAGCAGACGCTCAAGAATGCGGAACAGGACTGGCTCAAAACCAACCTCGCCCGCTTCAGCCGGATGCTTCAGGGCGAGCGCGACCTCGCGACCGTATCGAACCTCATCATGTCCGAGCTCGCGCCGCTGGTGAACGCTCAGTACGGCGTCTTCTATGTTTCCACTCGCGAAGAGGACGAAACCAAGCTCGAGTTGGTCGCGAGCTACGGCGCGGAAAATGTAGACGAGCTCAAGGAGGAGTTCCGGCTTCGCGAAGGGCTGATCGGCCAGGCCGCGGCCGACCGCCGGCCGATCCTGCTGAAGGACGTGCCCCCCGACTTCATTCGAATCGGCTCAGGGCTGGGTCACGCAAAGCCCGCCAACGTCAACATCCTTCCGGCCCTGTTCGAAGACGAAGTGAAGGCCGTGATTGAGCTCGCTTCGTTCAGCGAGTTCAACGAAACCCACCAGAACTTCCTCGACCAGCTGATGGAATCGGTCGGAATCGTGCTCAACACGATCGCCGCTACCATGCGTACCGAGGGGCTTTTGAAACAGTCGCAGCTACTCACTCAGGAGCTGCAGGCGCGCCAGACCGAGCTGACGACCAAGCAGGAGGAGCTCCACGCCACCAACGAAGAGCTTCAGGAGAAGGCCCAGCTCCTCGAGAACGAGAAAAAGCAGGTCGAGGCGAAGAACCTCGAAATCGAAATGGCGCGGAGCGCGCTGGAGGACAAAGCCGAGCAGCTTGCCCTCACCTCCAAGTACAAGTCCGAATTCCTCGCCAATATGAGCCACGAGCTTCGAACGCCGCTCAACTCGCTTCTCATCCTGTCGAAGCTGCTGTCTGACAACGCGCAGGGCAACCTCAACGAAAAGCAGGTCGAGTTCGCTCGGACGATCAACTCGGCGGGGTCCGACCTCCTCAACCTCATCAACGACATCCTCGACCTGTCGAAGATCGAGTCGGGAACCGTGACCATCGAGGTCGGCGAAATGCCGATGGCCAATCTCAAGCAGCACATGGAGCGGACCTTCCGGCAGCTGGCCGCCGACAAGGGGCTCGATTTCAACGTCGAGTTCGATCCCAAGCTTCCCGACACGATCGACACCGACGAGAAGCGCCTCCAGCAAGTGGTTCTCAACCTCCTGTCGAACGCCTTCAAATTCACTTCGAAGGGCAGCGTCACCCTCGCTGTCCGACCGGCCAGGAAGGGATGGAACGCCGAGCATCCGGAGCTTCGCAACTCGGCGAAGGCCATCGAGATCGCCGTGACGGATACCGGCATCGGGATTCCGGAGGACAAGCAGAAGCTTATTTTCGAACCCTTCCATCAGGCGGACGGGACCACGAGCCGAAAGTACGGCGGCACCGGGCTCGGTCTGTCGATCAGCCGCGAGATCGCCCGGCTGCTTGGGGGTCAACTGCAGGTGCGCTCGACGCCCGGAGAAGGATCGACCTTCACCCTTTATGTGCCGACCGAGACGGTCGCCGGTGCGGAACCGGTTTCGGGGACCCCGCCCCGCTACGACAACAATGGCGCAACCGTTCCGTCAGCGCTTCCGACTGGGTTCGATGTCAATGACGATCGCGACGATCTGGCCAACGCGCCCTTCGTCCTTATCGTCGAGGACGATCCCGCGTTCGCGGCAATCCTCCTCGATTCGGCTCATGAAGCCGGTATCAAGGGCGTGGTGTCGACCGCGGGAGCCGGGACACTCGCAATGGCCCGGAAGCTCCAGCCGAACGCGATCACTCTCGACCTGGGCTTGGCCGATATCGACGGTTTCGTCCTCCTCGATCTTCTGAAGCACGACCCCGACACCTCGCAAATCCCGATTCAGGTCATCTCCGGCGCCGACCGGAGCGGCGCTGCGATCGAGATGGGCGCGGCCGGCGTGACGGAGAAACCGGCAGCGCGCGAAGACCTCGTCAAACTATTCGAATCACTGAAGAAAAACACCAGCGAGCAGAAGCCACGCCCGCGCCGGAAAGCCCCAAAATCGGACTCGAAGCCCAGGGTTCCCGAGTTGGCCGGGGCGAAAGTCTTGATCGTCGACGATGATATTCGAAACATCTTCTCCCTCACGAGCGTTCTTGAAAGCCACGATGTGGAAGTCCTCCACGCGGAGCGGGGCAAGGACGGGATCGTCATTCTGGAACAAACGCCGGGCGTGGATGTCGCGCTGATCGACATCATGATGCCGGAAATGGACGGGTACGAAACGATGAAGGAGATCCGCAAGCGCCGTGAGCTGGCCGAACTCCCGCTGATCGCCGTCACCGCGAAGGCGATGAAGGGCGACCGGAAGAAATGCCTCGACGCCGGAGCTTCCGATTATATCGCCAAGCCCGTCGACATCGAACTGCTGCTCGCGCTGCTGCGCGTGTGGGTCGCTCGGGCAAGGGACCGCGCAACCGAATCCGCTTCCCCGGTTTCGATGGTCGCTGCGGAGTAAGCGGTGAACAAACCCGTGGTTGAAATCCCCTTGCCCAGGCAGGACCAGGCCGAACAGCCGGCAAGCGACGCCTCCGCTCCGGAGCGCGCTCGAGTCCTCCTTGTGGACGACGACGATCGCAACCTGCTGGCGCTCAAAACCGTGCTCGAGGATTTGGGCGAGGTCGTTCTCGCCCGCTCGGGCGAAGAGGCCCTTCGGCACCTCCTCAAAGGCGAGTTCGCGGTCATCCTGCTCGACGTCTACATGCCGGGGATGGACGGTTACGAGACCGCCCAGATCATCCGCAAGCGCGAACAGACCAAGAGCATCCCGATCGTCTTCCTGTCCGCGGTGAACAAGGAAGCCGAGCACCTGCTGCGCGGCTATTCGATGGGTGCGGTGGATTATGTTTTCAAACCGGTCGACGCGGTCATCCTGCGATCAAAGGTCGCGGTGTTCGTCGACCTGTTCGAAAAATCGAAGGAGATCGAAAGCAAGGCGCAGCATGAGCAGACTCTTCTCGACGCCACCCTGCGCGCCAATTCCGAAAGGCTTCGCGCCGAGCAGGAGCTCCGAAGGGCAGAGCAACGCCAGTCCGCGATCATCCAGTCGCTGCCGATGGTGCTTTACCTCGAGCCCTATGACTCGCGCCGTCGCGTGCCCAACTATTTGAGCGGCGACCTCGAGGCCATCACCGGCTTCAGTTACGAGGAACTCGAGCGCGATCCACAGATGTGGATCGAGCGCCTCCACTCCGACGACCGCGACAAGGTCATTGCCGCCATGGAGGCCCGGCAGCGGTCGGGCCGCCTGGCGATAGAGTACCGATGGCAATGCGCCGACGGGCGTTACAAGCACTTCCTCGACCAGGCGGTTCTACTGAAGGACGCGGAGGGCCAGCCGATCGAGTTCGCCGGGACGATCACCGACGTGTCGGAGCAACGGTCGCTCGAAACCCAGCTGATCCAGGCGCAGAAGATGGACGCGATCGGGCAGCTAACCGGCGGGATTGCTCACGATTTCAACAATCTGCTGGCGGCGGTCATCGGCGGATTGAGCCTGATCGAGAAAAAGGCCGCGCTCGAGGACGAACAGAAGCGCATTCTGGGGATGACCAAGCGCGCCGCCGAACAGGGAAGCGAGCTTGTTCGGCGACTCCTCGCCTTCGCGCGAAGGCAGAAACTCGAGCCGCAGCCCGTCGAACTCCAATCGCTTCGCGAAACCGTCTCCGATCTCCTGGTCCATACGCTCGGCGGGCTCGTTCACATCGACTGGCGGATCGGTGACGGCGCGTGGGATGTCCTGGCCGACCGGG
>JBDZVP010000124.1:0-4082 GCA_040255765.1 Sphingomonadales bacterium
TCTCGAGCTGAGCGAACTGCTCCTCAAGCGACGGCACAGCCGCTTCCTCCATCCCTTGCGCCAGCGCCTCCTCGCGCCGGACCCGCTCCTCGAAGCGGCTCAGCTCGCTCGCCGGGTCCAGGACGGAGACGCTCTTCAGCGCCTGCTGAACTTGCACCTGGGCATGGGCCATCTTCGCCCGGCTCACAAGCTCGTCGCGCTTCTGGACGACCTCCTCGCGCTTCAACCGCAGCTTGTCCAGCCCCTCCTTGAGCTTCGCGGTCAACTCCCGCTGCTGCTGCACCTGACTCTCCAGCGTCCGGGCCTGCTCCTCGTAGCTGAGCTGTCGCCGCAGGGCGATCTTCGCGAGACTGTCAAAGCGCTCTGCCTCAGCCGTCTGTCCGCCCGCGCGCAGGTCGTCCGCCTTCCGCGATGCCGCCAGCGCCTTCTCTCCCCATTCATTCGCGGCTTCCACGGCTTCGCGGTGGTCACCCTCCAGCAGCCGGAGATTGCCGATGGTCTGCGCAACCGCCGACTCCGCCTCATAGATGTTGCTCGTATAGTCACGGATAAGCTGGTCGAGCATCTTTTCGGGGTCTTCCGCCGCATCCAGCAGAGCGTTGACGTTCGCTCGCAAGAGCTGCCCCATCCGGGCGAGAATCGACTGTGCCATGTCCGCACTCCTTCTCAGTGAGTTTCCTGATCGGCGGGCCTGCATGCCGTCCCGCCCCGTCTGCTACTTGACTACCAGTGACCGCCGACCGAGCCACCACCCCCACCACCAGAGCTGCCCCCACCGCCTCCCCCGCCCATGCCACCCCAGCCACCGCCCCCGACCGGAAATGGGATCGGGATCGGAATGGCTGGGCCACGCGGGTACCCGCCCCAACCGGCATAGGGGGAGTACGCCTCGACATCATTGCGCGCCAGCTCGTAGGCGTCTTCCGCGAGCTCCTGGGCGCGACGGGCCTCGACGAGCGCCGCGCGGGGATCGTTCGCGGCCAGCGCTTTCGCGTTCTCCAGATGCCGCCCCGCTTCGACGATCCGGGTGCGCGCGGCCAAGTCAATGAAGCGCCGCCGCGCCGCGATGTAGTCGGTCGCCTGGTAGTAGCTCGCCTCCGCCGTCTGGATTTGGGCGATGAGAATTTGACGCTCTCGCGTGCGCCGTTCCTCTTCCTGCTTCACCTCCGCGAGAATCTCGTCCGCGGTGGCGTCGGCCTGCGTCGCCAGCCGGACGGCGATGAGCACATCCGGCCGGTCCGTAGTCAGCTCTTGGTTCGCCTGGCCGAGCGCATGTTCCGCCTCGGTGAGCCGGCGGTCGAGATCGGTCAAGCCACGGCCAGCCAAGGCCGCGCGGGCCGCTTTCACGTCCGCTGCCGCCGCGGCGATTTGCGGCCCGGCCGCCGATTCCGCCTGCCGCAGCGATTTGGCGAGGGTGTCGATGGCATCGAGCAGCGTGGCGGCCTCAGCCGCTGCCTGCTGGGCTCCACGAGCGCTCCGGCCGGCAGCCGCCCGGTCGCCCGCCGCGAGCGCACGCTGCCCCTCCTCGACCGCGCCGCGCGCCTGAGTGAGCCGCTCTTGCGCCTCGGATATGTTCCCCCGCACCGCCGCCCAGCTCCGGTCCGCGTACCGGTTAAGGCTTGCCAGGGTCCGCTCCGCGTTTGGTATACGCGCCGCCAGCGCGTCAAGCTGGGCGGGCAGGGCGGCAAGGATCTCTGGAGCATTCCGCTCCAGGTCACGCAGCGCCTCGATCCGCTGCTGTTGCTCGTCGAGCAGCGCTTGAGCCCGGCGCGCGTGCTGGACAATCTCCTCGACCATACGCCGCCGGGTATCCGGGTCCTCCGGCACCTCGTCATCGAGCTGCTGGCGGAGGGTGAAGGCCGCCTTGAGCTCATTCGACGCACGCGCCACCGCGTCGCGGTAGGGAGCGACATCGGCCTCGTTAAACTGGGCTTCGGCGAATCCGATCTCCTCCTCGGCATCCCGCAGGGTCTCGTCGGTTCGAATGAGGAGCACGTTCGCCTCCTTCGCGAGCTGGTCCGTCTGCCGCTCGTATTCCCCGGCCGTTCGCCGCCGCTGCCGACGAGTCGAGGCCACCCGCCAGATCAAGACCCCAGCGATCACCAGGACCATCACCAGCAGGATCGGGATGAGGCCAAGGCCGTTGGCGGGCGGCTGGGCCAGTTGCGGAGCACCCCCTCCAGCCGGCGGTTGCGCGGGTTGCACACCCCCACTTCCAGCCGCCTGGCCGATCCCATCCGCGGCGCCGACGACCGCCCCGGTGAAGTCGCCCTTCGCCAGAAGCGGCTCAACGCGCCGGGAGAGCACGTCTTCGAGCTCAAGGTCAGTCAAGCGCGCCAGCGACTGCGAGCCGCGCCAGATCGCGTCGGTCCGATCGCCAAGGGAAACTACCAGGAGGGCATCGTTGCCACCCAGCGAGTTCCGGCGCGCAACCTCGTCCGCGAACTCGGTGACGGTGCGGTTCCCGGTCGAATCCACGAACAGCACGAAGAGCTGGACGTTGTGGGTTTCAAGGAGATCGCGCAGGGCTGTTTCGATCCGCGCTCGCCCGCCGGCCAGCACCTGATCGCGCGTAAGGTCCGTAATCTGCCCCTGAATGCGCGGGGCCTCCTGCGCGAGCGCGCCGCTGGGGAGTGCCAACGTGAAGAGCACGAGGAGAATCGCAAGCCATCGGCCGAGCCGGGCTAGACCGCGTCCCGGCGCTCGTGCCGGTATTTCCCGCGCGGGGCCTATAACTCGTGGCCGTACGCGCACTGTCGATTGGACAGCCGGTCTCGTTGCTGGCATCGGGAGTCCCTGCTCTAGGCTTGAAAGACCTACCGGGCCGGCTCCTGGCCAAACCAGGTGCGTGGATTGCTCCCGTAGGTGCAAGGAACGTGCCCTTGCGCGGCGGGCCACATCGGCTACAGTCGGTGAGATCTGCCAGATGGACGTGGTTTAGCGAGTCCATAGCAAGAGGGGTGGGCGACGGGATGGATTTCGTTCGTTGGGGGATACGCTTTGCCGCTGGCTCTTCAAGGGGTCTACCCCTACGATACCCAGTATTCGCGGTCTCGCAGATCCAGGCCCCTCGACAGGAGCTCGTGCAAGGCCGTAACCAATCGCCCGGCCGTGCGGGGGTCGTGCCGGGGAAAGCGCCGGTTGCTGGTCAGGATCAGCCCGCAATGGGAGCCGCCCCGTGAGATCGCTACGGCGGCGAGCGGACGATAATCGATGACGTTCTCCGTCACGACGGCGCGCCCCTCGGTCTGGGCGATGTCGAACACCACCGGATCAGGCTGACCCCGGAGTTCAGGCCGTTCCGCAACCGCCTCCACGTCGTGACCGCGGTGACGCAGTGGGATAGCGATACCGGGAGGCCACATCTCATCAAGGAGCAGATTCACCGCTGAAGGATGTCTTGCTCGCGCCGCCAAGCCGCCTCGGCCTGGGCTGCCATTTCATCAACCCGCTTGATCCAGGCATTGATCTCACCCGGATACTCGGCATAGTAGCTCAGCACCGTCCGAACCTGCGACGCGGTCAACCCCGCCAGCTCAGCGGTACGTCGCACGGCTTCCTCGCCACGCTGCTCCAGCCCTTGGAAGATACGGACGATCTCCCAGGCATCCGGGCCGCCAGCGAGGCCGGGACGGCGACCACCGGGGCCGGGGCGGAAGATAATCCCGGGATGGCTCTCCATGCGCAAGCCTTCGTCGAGCAGCGTCCTCGCAAGATCCGAACGGGACTGCCCGGTCTGCCGGCTCTGCATCTCCAGGCGCTCAAAGGTATCGGCTTCCAGTCTCAGCGAAAGATGGCGCGCGGTCATGATGCTTCCACCCTTTCGTGTTCGCTGTAACACAGTGTAACACGACGGTGACACTGCTTGGGACGCAAGCACTCAGCCTGCGGGAGCCACAAACGATTTGCCGGATGACGATTCGCGTCCCCCAGCTGATCCATAGGCGCTTCGTCGCGCCGGATGGTCGCGGCGCACGCCCCACGGACAGCAAAAGCCCCGCTCCAAGTGGAACGGGGCCTTCATCGTCGCAATCGTGGGCTGGAGTTCTCGGGTGCCGAGGGCCGGGATCGAACCGGCGACA
>JBDZVP010000125.1:0-4051 GCA_040255765.1 Sphingomonadales bacterium
GGAATCGTCGCCGGCCGGCTGAAGGAAAAGTTCAGACGCCCTGCCATCGTCATCGCAGAGGACGAGGATGGGACCGGTAAGGGCTCCGGCCGCTCGATTTCCGGTGTGGACCTCGGCGCGGCGGTCCTTGCGGCCAAGGACAGCGGCCTGCTGATCGCCGGCGGCGGACATGCGATGGCCGCGGGGCTGACGCTTCCGAAAGGAGGACTCGACGCGTTTCGAGCCTTCATGGACGAGCGGCTCGCCGCCGACATCGAGCGCTCGCTCGATGGCCGCGCGCTTCTCGTCGACGCACTGCTCAGTCCGGGCGGGGTGGTCGGCGGCCTCTGCGACTCGCTGGACCAGGCGGGCCCTTATGGGGCCGGCTGGCCCTCGCCCAAGATCGTCGCGGGCCCGGCGCGCCTTCTCCGCACGGGAATCGTCGGCGACGGCCATGTCCGGGGACTTGCGTGCGGCGACGACGGCAAGAGTTTCAAGTGGATTGCCTTCCGGAGCGCAGGCAGCGAGCTTGGGCAGGCGCTGCTCGCCTCGCCCGCCGATCGGCGCTGGTGGCTTGCCGGAAGCGTCCGCCGCGACGAATGGAATGGAGGCAATGCGGCGGAAATGCACCTTGAAGACGCCGCGCTTGCTTGACGCTCCGGAGAGCCTCGCCTAACTCGCCCTCCGCTTTCCCGGCCCCATCGTCTAGCGGTCTAGGACGTCGCCCTTTCACGGCGAAAACACGGGTTCGAGTCCCGTTGGGGTCACCATGAATAGGCAGTCCGGGGGACTGCCGTCATACATGGTGACAAAAATCCAAGTGTCCGGGGGACACTTGAAGATTTTGATGACAGCGCCTTCACAGCATGGTGAACCACGCGACCGCAATGCTCGCCGCGAGAACGAGCGTGCTCGCGATCAACGCAATGGCCGCCGACTTACCCTTTGACTTGGCATAAACCACCGTCACGCCGATCTTCACCATCATGTTTGCGACGATCGTCCCGGCCAGCGCGATGGCGGCAAGGTTGGCCCCGATCGCTTGCGGCGGCATCCCACCCGCGGTGACGATTGCGACGTCGACGTTCGCGCTTCCGGAAATGAACAGGAGAAACGCAATTCCCTGCTGCCCGAACCGGTCTTCGGCCCAGGTGACGGCGACGGCCATGGCGGCGACGAAGACGACGAATCCCAGTGCGGGAAGGAGGGCCACGGGGTTCCCGGGAGCGGTCGGCGCGTCCGTTCGCGGCGACTTGCGATAGAGCCACCACCCCGCGGCCACACCGACCGTGATTGCCGGGAAGGTGATGATCGCGAACGGAAGCGCGATGCGCGTGGCGAGGATCGCAACGAGGAAGAGAACGCGCACGTACATGACCGAGGTGGCGAGCGCGATTCCGGCCGCCTCTGCTCCCGGCGTCTTCGTTCGCCCCAGGCGTTCCGAGAGCGACTGGGTGACGGCGGTGGAGCTGTAAAGCCCGCCGATGACCGCCGTCGCAATCGTTCCGTGCCGCTCGCCGAACAGCCGGTTGGCGACATAGCCGAGAAACGAGAAGCCGGTGACGATAACGACGACCAGCCAAAGGTGCTGTGGGTTCCACGCGCCAAGTGGGCCATAGTTTCCGTTCGGGAGAAACGGCAGCACCGCGCCCGCGATGACCGCATATTGCGCCAGCGCCTTGACGTCGTCCTCGTCGAGCCGGTTGAGGATTCCATGGGTTTCGCGCTTGAGTGACAGGAGCAGCGTAACGATCGTCCCGCCGGCAATGGCAAGCGCTGGGTTGCCGCTTCCGGCGAGAAAGCCGAGGCCGATGGTGACCATGGCGGCGATTGGCGTGGTGGCGTCGGGCTTCTCGGACAGGTCCGGCCGGTGAGCATAGCCGACCGAGAGCACTGCGGCGGCGCCGGCGACGATCGCCCCGGCAGCGAAACCGTGCCCGAGAGCAGCGATCAGGCCGGCGACTCCCGACGCAAGCCCGATCAGGGTGAAAGTCCGGACTCCCGCGATGCGCGTCCCGGACTCGAGCCGGCGAAGGTCGAAGCCGCGTTCGATCCCGATCAGCAATCCGCAGGCGAGCGCCGTAGCGACGCACAGCGCCTGCCAATACCAGCCGCCGGTCAGCCGAGCCGCTCCTTATGCCAGCGCAGGTGATCGGCCATGAAGGTCGAGACAAAATAATAGCTGTGGTCGTAGCTCGGCTGCAGCCGCAGGTTCAGCGGGATTCCGGCATCTGAGCAGGCGCGCTCGAGGAGCTCGGGCCGAAGCTGCTCCCTCAGGAATGGATCGTCTGTCCCGACATCGACCAGTAGCTCGGGAAGCCGCGCGCCATCCTCGATCAGCGCGACCGCATCATGCTGCTGCCACGCATTCTCGTCGCCGCCCAGATAACCGCCAAGGGCCTTTCGGCCCCACGGCACCTGGCTCGGCGCGACGATCGGCGAGAAAGCGGAGACGCTTCGGAAGCGCCCGGGATTGCTGAGCGCGATCGTCAGTGCGCCGTGCCCGCCCATCGAATGGCCGGTGATTGCCTGCCGCTCCATGTCCGCCGGGAACTCCTCGGCGATCAGCGCCGGAAGCTCGTCGGTAACGTAGGTCCACATTCGGAAATGCTTCGCCCACGGCTCCTCGATGGCATCGACGTAGAAGCCCGCGCCCTTGCCGAAATCATAGGCCTCGACATCGGGAACATCGTCGCCGCGCGGGCTGGTGTCGGGAGCCACGAAGATCAGGCCGAGCTCGGCGCACGCCGCCCGATATTCGCCTTTCTCCGTGACGTTCATCGGGCTGCACGTCAGCCCGGAGAGAAACCAGACGACCGGCAACTTTCCGCCGCCCTCGGCCTGCGGCGGGAGGAAAATGGAGAAGCTCATTTCGGTTCCGGTCGCGTTCGACCGATGCTTCGCAACGATCTGCCGCCCGCCGTGCGACCTGTTCTCCGAAACGATCTCCATCGTCACTGCGCCGGCCGGTGAAGCCCGCAAAGCTTGTTGCCGTCGGGATCGCGCAGATAGGCGAGGTAGAGCTTGCCGAACCCGCCTTGGCGATAACCGGGCGGATCCTCGACCGAAGTGCCGCCGGCCTCGACTCCCCGCTTGTGCCAGGAATCGACCTCTTCCGGGCTTTCGAAGTTGAAGCCGATCGTCCCGCCGTTGGCGCAGCAGGCTTTGTTGCCGTCGATCGGCTTGGTGACCATGAACACCGCGCCATTCTTGCGATAGGCGAGGCGGCCCTTGTCATCGCGCGCTGCTTCTTTCTCGAACAAGGCGTCGTAGAAACGCTTCGACCGGTCTACGTCGTTCGACCCGACCATGATGTGACTGAACATCTTTCCCTCCCTAGTAGACGACCACTGAGCGGATGCTCTCGCCCGCGTGCATGAGGTCGAAGCCCTTGTTGATGTCCTCGAGGTCGAGGACGTGGGTGATCATCGGGTCGATCGCGATCTTCCCGTCCATGTACCAGTCGACGATCTTGGGAACGTCGGTGCGCCCCTTCGCGCCGCCGAAGGCCGTGCCGCGCCAGTTGCGGCCGGTGACGAGCTGGAACGGCCGTGTGGCGATCTCCTTCCCGGCCTCGGCAACGCCGATGATGATGCTCGTCCCCCAGCCTCGGTGGCAGCATTCGAGCGCCGTCCGCATCACCTCGGTGTTGCCGGTGGCATCGAACGTGTAATCCGCCCCGCCGTCGGTCATCTCGACTATCTTGACGACGATTTCATCGCGGCTCATGCCCTTCGTGTTGAGGAAGTCGGTCATCCCGAACTTGCGGCCCCATTCCTCGCGGTCGGGGTTGATGTCGACGCCGATGATCTTGTTCGCCCCGGCCAGTTTCGCGCCCTGAATGACGTTGAGGCCGATCCCGCCGAGGCCGAACACGACGACATTGTCGCCCGGCTTCACCTTGGCGGTGTTGACCACCGCGCCGACCCCGGTCGTCACTCCGCAGCCGATGTAGCAGCTGGTCTTGAACGGTGCGTCCTCGCGGATTTTCGCGACCGCGATCTCCGGAAGCACCGTGAAGTTCGAGAAGGTCGAGCAGCCCATGTAATGGAAGATGGTCTCGCCCTTGTAG
>JBDZVP010000126.1:0-4037 GCA_040255765.1 Sphingomonadales bacterium
AGCGACCTATGGACGCGCTGTTAGCCGAGAGCCAACTTTCCTATTCGACCGCGCCACCGCTCCTCGTCGCGGCGAGCAGCGGAGCCGCGATGCGCCGCGCCGTCGACATGGCGGGAGGCTGCGGTCTGCGGGTCGCGCCGGTCGAGATCGAGCAGGCAAGTGAGCGGCTGCGGCAGCAGGCGGCGCTTTCCGCGATCTGGATTGAAGTCGACCGCGACTGTGGACGCTCACTGGATCAGCTCCTTGACGACGTTGATCAGCTGATCGCCAAACGGCGTGTCGGGGCGGTGGTGTCGCTTGCTTCGGGCGTCATCGATTCCCTTGGAAACAGGCTGTTCGACGGCGGCGCGCAGATCATTGTCGATGCCGACCCGATCGAGCGCGCCGCTTCGCTTGCACTCGCCACGGCGGTGGGGAGAGCGCCGGAGCGAGCGAACGATGTCGCCAGGGATCCTGGAGCGGAACGCCTTCGCCAGTTGAGCGATGAGGTGAGCAGGATCGCGGCCACCCTTGCTCGTCTTTCGACCGTGCCCGCCGAGACCCATTCCGAGTTGCGCAAGCCGGTCGAAGGGGAGGTCCCTGACGTTCCGGTCGAGACGGTCCGGTCCGTCATTCGCGCGCGCCGTCTTCGAAGCCGTTACTTCGCCGAGGATCTCTTCGCCGACCCGGCCTGGGACATGTTGCTCGACCTGCTCCAGGCGGAGATCGCCCAGCTCCGGGTGCCAGTGTCGAGCCTGTGTATTGCCGCAGCAGTCCCCGCGACGACAGCGCTCCGCTGGCTCAAGAGCATGACCGACAAGGGAATCTTCGTCCGCCGCGCCGATCCCCACGATGGCCGCAGGGTCTTCGTGGAACTCTCGCGCGACGCGAGTTTCGCCATGCGGCGCTATTTTGCGGAGGTCGGACGCCCGGTGGCCATCTGACCGCCGGACACGCGCCCTACTCATTCAATGTTCCCCCCATGGCGACGACGTTAGAGAAATCTAACTCCCAGTCAACAAGCAATCGCAAGATTTATCTGAATTGATGTAAGTTCCACCGGACTGGATAGTCTCGCCATGGCGAGCGGCGAAGACTCCCAGCTCTATCGCGACCTTATGCGGTTCAAGCCGGAGGGGCTGAGCCCCAATGCCTGGGCTGTGAAGGCGGGCGTGAACCGCACTGTTTGGGCCGACATGCGCCGCCACGGAAACCCCTCACGGCGAACCCTGGAGAAGCTTCTCGCCGCAGCCGATTCGTCACTCGCCGAGTTCGAGGCACTGCGGATCGGCGGATATGAAATCCCTTCATCGCTCGATCCGGCCGGAGTTGGCGAAGCGAAGCGTCGCGGCTGGCGGCCGCAGGCGTTGCCGCCGCTGCCTCTTCGGCAGTCCAGGGGCGCCGGTGAATGGGGCGGGGCGCAAAGCGGTATCGAACTGATCGAAATTCTGCCCTCGGAACAGGGTCAGGTCCCGCGTCCGGCTAGCCTCGCGGGCGATAACGACGCTTATGCAGTCACGATCGTGGGAGATTCGATGTGGCCGCGCTTTCGTCCCGGCCGCAGCGTTGCAGTATCGCCGCGATCGCCGGTGGCGATCGGCGACGACGTCCTCGTCCGGCTTCATTCGGACGGCGGCGAGGGCAACCCGGCGCTGCTGAAAGAGCTCGTCAGGCGCACCGCCACGTTCCTGGAGTTGCGCCAATTCAATCCCGAGCGGAGCTTCCGTGTGGAGGCGGCCGACGTGGAGGCAATCGAGAAGGTTGCCGGGGAAGTGATTTAAGCACCCGGATGGCAGAGCCGGCGTCGCCCTGAGAATTGCCGCCGCGCTTTCGAATGGTGGGCGGTGACGGGCTCGAACCGCCGACCCTCTCGGTGTAAACGAGATGCTCTACCAACTGAGCTAACCGCCCGGACGCATTGCCAGTGGGCACGCGACGCGCAGCCGTCAAGCGTTGCTAGAGGCTTCGGACCAGCTTCGTCGCCATCGCGATCCAGGGGGCATTGGTGACCACCTGCTGACGCATCCCGGCGCCAAGCGGAAGCAGGTGCAGCTTTCCACTAGCCTCTCCATCGTGCGGCTCCTCTCGGCCGAGAAGGCGCCCAAACACGAAGCGGCCGGCGGGACGGGGAACAAGGACGTCGCGGTTGAGTGCGCGCCCGAACGCCTCCGGCTGCAGAGTCTCGCACCAGACTTCGTCGCCGGCGCGATAGTCGCCAATGCTTGCGGCGATGGTCACCGCGATGTCGCCGGCTTTCGGATTCGGGGGGATGACGATCGAGGTCCGGCGAGGGGCATTGGCTCCGCCTGCGCCAACCACCGCAGCGACCGGGATTTCGGCCTTTTCGCCGCGGCTTTGAACGAGGTCCGCCGCATCGACCTCCAACGCCTTCGCGATCCGGTTCAGCCATCCGACCGATACCGTCCTGGTTCCGGTTTCGAGCCGCCCGATCGTTTGCGGGGTCGTCGGCGGATCGCAGGCGCGCGCGACCTCGTCCAGCGTCATTCCCCGAGCCCGCCGGACCTCGCGAATCCTGGTAATCATCCGACACCCCCATAACCTATTCGGTTTCTATCTGTCCTACAGATTTCACCATGTGGCAAGAGGGAGGGGAATCGGAAAGCCGCGAGGGAGTGATGGATGGTGAAGGTTCGGAATAGCAGGATGCTTGTCGAGCGAGCGATCGGCCGGGATGGCGAAGAGGTTCGGGGTTCGCGACGGCGAGCGGTGCGGTCGCACACGGTCAACCTGGCGGAATCGCCGCTCGGATGGCTGTTCTCGCGCGGCAAGCTTACCCGCCGCCAGTTCGATGCGGGCGAGCAATTGCGGTCGGACTGGGAACGCGGCGGCCTGTCGCCGTCGGTGACGATGCAGTGGGACGCCGCCCCTGTCGGCCGCCAGCGCGGCGGGTCGGGCGGACGAGCCGATCTCGCCGTATCGCAGATCGACGCCCGCCGCCGGTTCGACGCCGCGGTCGAAGCTGCGGGAGCCGGACTTTCGGACATCCTCTGGCGCGTGGTCTGCTCGGGCGAGGGAATGCGCGATGCCGAGACCGCACTGGGCTGGCCCGCGCGCGCCGGAAAGGTCGTGCTTTGCCTAGCCCTCGACCGAGTCGCCGATTTCTACCGGATCCGCTAGGCCTCGCCTTTTTCACCGGTCTTCCGCGCGTGCGAGCCCATTCCGGTCGTCCGCTGGCCGGCATTGTCGGAAATCTCGCCTTCGTTGGCGTCGGGATCGAGCACCGCGGTCCCGCTTTTTCCGCGTTCGCGCTCATGTTCCTTCATGGTTGGATCGAGCAGGCGATCCCGGCTTTCGTCCTTGCCGCTGTTCCTTCGCATGGCTTTCTCCTTTGCTCTGGAGGAAAACGGGCGAGGCGTTAGGAATGTCCGCAGTTCACCTAGGCAAAGGCCCATCGAATGATTCTCTTCGGCTCGTCACTCTCGCCGTTCGTTCGAAAGGTGCTCGCTTATGTAGCCGAGAGGGGGATCGAGATCGATCTGCAACCCACCGGCATCGGCGACCCGAATCCGGATTTCCGAAAGGCGAGCCCGTTCGGGAAGATGCCGGGCTTCGCCGATGGTGACTATTACCTCGCGGATTCGAGCGCGATCATTCACTATCTCGAGGCGAAATATCCGGAAAAGCCGCTGATCCCGGCGGAGCCAAGGGCGCGTGGCAAGACGATTTGGTTCGAGGAATTCTCCGATACCATCCTCGTCGCCTGTGGGGGCAAGATCTTCTTCAACCTGGTCGTCGCGCCGCGATTTCTCGGTCTCCCGGGCGATCCGGAGGCGGCGCGCCAGGCGGAGCTCAACGACCTCCCGCCGATCCTCGACTATCTGGAGTCGGTGGTTCCGGACGAGGGTGGCTATCTCGTCGGCGATTCGCTGACTCTGGCCGACATCGCGGTTGCCAGCCCGTTCGCCAATTTTCGCCACACCAACACCCGCGTCGATCCGGGCAAATATCCGCGAACGGTCGCTTACGTCGACCGGATGCTCGCGCGGCCGAGCCTTGCGTCCTGGATCGAGCGCGAGGCGGGCTTCCTGGCGAAAGAA
>JBDZVP010000026.1:0-22088 GCA_040255765.1 Sphingomonadales bacterium
TCGATACCGGCACGCCGGCCTTCGCCGCTTATGTGAAAGCGCGCGCCAACCGGAAGGACGATTTCTTCATCCGCCCCGCGGGCGGTGTGGCCTTGTGCAACGCCGCGGTCCCGATCCGGCCGACACCGGACAGCTGAGCGTCGCTATGCGGCCCAGGCCGTCTGGTCCGCCTTCTTATGCATGATGATGACGGGACGGCCGTGTGAACGGGTGCTGGCTTCGGCCAGCGGCAAGGCCGTCGCGCAGAAAGCGCATTCGGCGGAAACCCGGCCGATGATCCATTGGGTTCGCCCGCAGCCCGGGCAGTGGTTCACCTCATGCTCCCGATAGACCGCGTGATAGCCGCGGGCCGTCGGCTGATAGGTCGTGTCGTTCTGGCCTGGAGTGACAGGCATAAGACGTTCCTTTCGGAGCGGGTGAACGAGCGAAAACTGCAGCGGTTGCACCGCTGCCTCGTTTCGGGACGGTTAACCATCACTTTGGAGGACTCAAAACGCCTCTGGAAACAGCCGCTTAGCGCAGTGGCAGGTCGTCCAGGGAGATCGCTTCGGCGAATTCCGCGCCGAGCCGGTCGCCCGCTGTCCACTTGACGACCGCATTGGCCCGCTCGCGGCCGGGAAGCATCAGCCAGACCCTCGAGCCGACTTCGAAATGTCCTTCCGATTCCGCCATGAACCCGCCTTCGGAGATATTGAGAATCCGGGCGTCAATTCCGCCCGAGCCGAGCTCGCGCACGGTGCCGTCGATCTCGACCGGAACGCGCGGCGCCAGCCGTCGATCGCTCGGATCGGGGGCCTCGGCGATACGCGCCTTGATCATGGAAAAGCTCATCTCCATCCGCGCCTAATCCACAGGTCCCGAGAAGCTCACTCCGATCTTCCCGTCCCTGACCCAGCAGACGGTGCCGGAGACCTGGCCGCGCCCGACGAGTTCGAGCCTTATTGTCTCGCCAATGTACGGGATCAAGGAGAAGATGAGCATCGCGCCCGAGGCGGACAGGTTCATCACCTCGACCGTGTGCGTACGGCCGCGCAGCTCCAGCAGCGCGCTATGCGATTCCGGTTGGAATCGCGGCTCCGAGCGGTGATCCACGTGGCGGGTAACGCTACGCGGCACCATCGAGCCGTCGAGATACTTGCTCGCCATCGACTCCCCCACTTGTTCCGCGTGGGTAACGGCCGAGCCTTAAAGATTGGTTCTTATCCACGACTTAAGGATCCGGTGTGGCTTTCCGTCACTGGCCGCGCCGGTTCAGCCTGTGTATTGTCGCGGGAGGCAAAAGTGTGGGCCCGATTTGAGGCTCGAAGGGCGAGATTGACGTGAAGTTGCACAGGAAATTCAACGCATTCGCACTGTTTTGCGCGGGCGCGACGCTGCCGTTCGCGGCCGGGGCCCAGCCTACCGCACCTGCCCAAACCCAGGCTCCGGCCGCTCAACCGATCCAGCCGCAGCCCGCTCCCGCAACAGTCGCTCCCTTGCGGCAGCCCGTGCCGGCCGAGCCGGCACCGCTTCCGCCGCCGCAATGGACGGTTCCCGATGCGCAGGCACTTCTCGCCTATATCCAGGCTATCGCCAAGGAAGGGTTGAGCCCGTCCGATTACGCTCCGAAAGAGCTCGCCGCGGCGCTCGCTGGCGGGGATCCGGTCAAGCTGAGCGACATTGCGAGCGACCGGTTCAGGCGGGTCGCAACCGACCTTGCACTGGGCCATACCCGCGGCAAGGATCGGGTCGACTGGTCGATCAAGGATCCTGACCTCGACGGCGACCGCACGGACCAGCTTTTGCGTTGGGCGACGATGACCCACCACGTCGCCGAGACATTGGACGGCCTGCTTCCAACGCATCCGCAATATGCGGCGCTCAAGCACGCGCTGGAGATCACTCCAGCGACCGACAGCGATTCGATCAAGCGGATCCGGCTCAACATGGACCGCTGGAGGTGGCTGCCGCAGAATCTCGGCGACCGTTACATCATCGTCAACGTGCCCGCTTACACCGCCGCGCTGGTCGAGAACGGCGAGACCATTTCGCGCCACCACGCTGTCGCCGGGAAAATCTCGACGCCGACTCCGCAGCTCTCCGCGGTGGCGACAGGAGTAATCCTCAACCCCTGGTGGGAAGTTCCGTCCAGCATCGCCCATGAGGTCGCGGGCAAGAAAGGCTATGTCGCGGTTCGCAAGGATGACGGAAGCGTCCAGCGCTGGCGGCAACCCCCGGGCCCGTCGAATGCGCTTGGCCAGATGAAATTCGTGATGCCCAATTCGAAGGCAATCTACCTTCACGACACCAACGCCAAGAGCCGCTTCAACAGCTCGGTCCGGGCATTCAGCCACGGCTGCATCCGCACCCAGAACATCAAGGAACTGGCGACCATCCTCCTGACCGAGGGCGGCGACGAGTGGACTCCGGAGAAGATCGACGCCACCTTGAAGAGCGGGAAATCGGTCCAGGCGAACTTCCCCGAACCGCTCCCGGTCTACATCGTCTATATGTCGTCGGCGGCGACGGTCGAGGGCAAGATCATCGACTATCCCGACATCTACAAACGGGACGCGAAGGTGATCGCCGCGCTGACCGACGCGCCAAAGCCGGCAACGCCGGCCCGGGACGCCGAGAAGCCGGCAAAGCCGTCGGACAAGGTGGCCACGCGCTAGGCCGTTCAGCAGCCGATGCTGACCTGGGTTTCCCCGCGCTTGACGATCCGGACGGAGTCCGCGCTGGTTCCCGGCGCCACTTCGACCGTGATGTCATCGAGATCGGGTGCTCCGTCCTGGCTGAACACCGTGACGAAATGCCGGTGCGAAAGAAGCATGTGCTCGTCGAGGGGCTTGCACCCGGTGCTCTTGAGAGACCTCAGGCCAACGAGATAGCCGTCGGCATTGTAGAGCTCGGCATAGCCCCAGTCGGCGTCGATCTGCCCGTCCTTGAGCTGCGCGGAGCATTCGCTCTCCATCGCCCGGCAGACGTCTTCGGTCTCCGGGTCTTCCTGCCAGCGCGGTTGAGGATCGAAGCTGAATGCCGCCGGCCTGTCGGCAGTCATCGCCGCCAGCGCGAAACCTGAAACCAGAAGCGCGGCAACGCGCGCCTTGCCATAGCCCATCTGCCCCTCCCCTGTTGGACGGCCGCTATTTCCCCTTCAGGGCTTTTACCGCGTCAAGCGCACGCTGGACATGCTCGCTGGGATCCATGTTGGTATATTCCATCACGATCCGGCCATCGGGCGCGATCACGTATGACGTGCGATTGGCATATTCGGGCTTCTGCTGGAGGACGACGTCATACGCCTTCCGAAGTTCGGGGCTCGCGGTGGCGACCGGGAACTTGTTGCGGCATTCCTTGACCGAGAAGTCTTCGAGGGTCTTGAGGTCGTCGGCGGACATTCCGATGACCCGCGCGCCGAGCTTCTTGAAGTCGTCGGTGGCCTCGCTGAACGCATGGGCTTCGAGCGTGCAGCCCTTGGTGAAGGCCTTCGGGAAGAAATAGAGGACGACCGGGCCGTGCTTCAGCTGCGCGTCGAGGTGCAGCTTGAACGGCTTGCCGGCCAGGGCCCCGGTGGTTGTGAAATCGGGCGCCTTCGATCCGACCGTGAGGGCGCTGGAGGCGGGGACGGCGATCGAGACCAATGCCAGTCCCATGAGCAGTTTGCGCATGATTCGTTCCCTTGTTCATCGAGTCATGTGCCGCAGCCCCACGGCACGTGTGTCTTAGTTGCTATGCGCGTGTTTGTCGCCCGCCATGTGCGCGTGCTCATGCTCGTCTTCGTGACCGTCGGGTATCGCGGCATATTCCGCCGCGCTGAACCTGGGGAGCGCCTTCACGAAGGCGGCAACTTTCCACAACTCCTCGTCCTCGTCGGTTTTCCCGAACGCGGGCATGCCCGTCATCTTGATCCCGTGCTTGGCGATCCAGAAGACCTGCGGAACGCTGAGGTCGCCGGCCGCTTTCGCAAGATCGGGCGGCCGCGGGTTCATTCCGCTAGCGAATTCCTGCGGCTCCACGCCGGGGCCACCGTGGCAGCCTTGGCACATGCCCTTGAAGTGGCCCGCCCCCTCGCGCGTATCGGCTGCAGAGAATTTCGGAGCCGTCAGGCCGGCTGCCGAGCGCTCGATGGCCCTGTCGCGCGACTGCTCTGCTAGCCACCTGAAAGCGGCGGAATCCGGCTTGGATGCAGCGACCGGGTAAAGGCCTCCGATGACGACAACCGTCCCGGCGATAAGGGCAAGGACGATCATCGCGATCGCGCCGGTTACGAAGCTTCCCCAGCTAAATGGTCTTTTGGCTGCCATTCTTCCCTCCGACCGCTTCGGCTTCGACAGCGTTCACACGAAAAGATGGCGCGCGAAAGGGAAAGTTCCCGTCACTGCAACAGTTTCAACGTCGCCGGATCCGCGGCCCCGAAGAAGGCGCCGAGCGCGCGCCGGAAGATTTCCTCATCGGGCGCTGCTGCGGCGAACAGGGTGAGGCTGGAGCGGAGCTTCATCGCGTCGACCGGCCCGAAGATGGTTGCCGCGTCGCGCTTCCCCGACCAGGCGAGCAATGCTTCGACCGATTGCCTGAAGCGCGATCCCAGTACCGCGTGCGCGAGATACGCTTTGGCCTCGTCGAGCGAGCGTATCGCGTAGCGCTGGCTCATCGCGCTCGTGCCGAGGCCGGCAATCTGGGGGAAGACGAACCACATCCAGTGGCTTCGCTTGGCGCCGTTCCGGATCTCGGAAAGCGCGGTGTCGAAAATCCCGTCCTGGGCATCGACAAAACGTTGAAGGAAATATGGATCGGAAGTGGCGTTCACAGTCGCCTTATAACGCGGCGGCGGCCGCTTCGCTTCTAGCGTTCAGCGGCCACCAACCCAGCGACGAGGTAAAGCACAAGAACGATCGGCCCGGTGAGCAGGAGCGCCGCGACGAGGCCGAGGCGGACCAGCAACGGGTCGATCCCGGTGTAATCCGAAAGGCCCGCGGCGACGCCCATGATCTTGGCGTCCCGGCGATTGATGAGGAAACGGTTGTTCACTTGGCCCTCCGGTTCAGGCGATCAGCGAGGTCGCGGTGCTGACGAACAGCATGGCGGTCAGGAAAGCGGCTGCGAAAGCGGTTGCGGTTTCGCGGGTCGCGGAGAAAGTGGCGGTCATTGTCTGGTCCCTTTTTGTCATTGCAGCCCACCATTGGGCCACGAAACATTCAATGCAGGGACCGTGCCAATTTGAATTTATCCAATAAAATCAGTGTCCGCATTCCAGACTTGGTAAAACCTCAGGCCATGGGTTGGGAAAATTCCCCAACTTATTCGGAATATCCGAGCCGCTCGGCCCACGGCAGAAGGATCGGGAGCACCGGCTCGAGCTGCTCGCGGTAGCGCTTCCAACGGCCCGCGGCCCTGGTGTTCACAGGCTCCGTAACCTGGTCGTAGCTCGGCGTGATGATCGCGCCCCGCGCCTTTGCGGTTCGGGTGTGGTCGAGTAAGCGGTCGTCCCATTCCAACCCAAGGAAGCCGATCAGCGGTCGAAGCACGCTTTCGGGGCCGGCCACCAGATCCTCGTAGCGGACCGTGTGGACGTTCAGCCGCAGCGTCTCCCGAGCGGCCGTCCAGATGCTCATCAGCGCATCGTAATAATCCGCGACCGCTTCGATGTTGGAAAAATTGACCAATCCGAAGGTCTGCATGAACCCGCTGAGGACAACGTCGCAGGGGTGTCTTTGGGCAAAGATGAAAGGCACGCCGGGAAAGATGGCTTCGATCAGCGGCGCCTTCGCCATGTCCAGCGGGAACTTGTCGACGACCAGGCCCGGGAAATCCTTTCCGACGCGATCGGCAAGAGCCGCGAGGTAGGAATCGCGCGCCTGGCGAATTCGTTTCCGGCCGATCCCCGGCAAGGCCTTGACGTTAAATCCATCCGTGGCCTGCCCGAAAAGCTGCTCTTCCTCGAGCACCGTGATTTGCGGATGCCCCATCAGGAATGTGTCGAGAAGCGTGGTTCCAGACCTTGGAAAGCCGACCAGGAAGGCAACCGGCCTTGGCGAAGGCTCGTCCATCCTCGGCATTCGCGACGCCCAGTCCGGAGTGATCGCGCGGGCAAGGTCGTGTTGTTCCTGGCGATACTCCCGGGTCTGACGCTCCCACTCCTCCGGCGCCACGGTCACCGAGCGTTCGAGGCAAGCGCGGTTCATCGCGGCCGCGGCCTCGAACGCCTCCTCCGAATTGCCGAGCGAATCCTCGAGTTTGGCGCGTAATGCGTACCAAGCGACCCGGTCCTGCGCCGGATCGGATTTCAAGAGGAGCCGGAGCGCCTCCTCGACCCGGCCTTCGCGGCGCGCCAGTACTGCACAGAGATAACCGAGACTCTCCTCGCCGACCCCGCTCGCCTGAAGTCCGGACACGAACGTCTTCAGTTCATCGAGCTTGTTGGTCCGCTCGAGCGCAAGGCCGAGGCTTTGGGCGATCGCGACATCGTCCGGCTGCAGTTCGTAGGCACGCCGGAACGCCTCAAGTGCCTCGTCCAGCTGAAGCAATTGCTGATGCCTTGTCCCGACCTGGGTGAAGGCGGATGCAGCGCTCCGTCGAAGCGCCGGCTCATCCGGGTTCAGCGAAACCGCGGTCGCGAAGGCGTTGGCGGCACCCTCCCATTCGCCGAGCGAGACGAGCGCGGTTCCGAGATTCGACCAGGCTCGCCAATCGTTCGGGACGGCGGCGGTCACGCGTTCCCAGGCCGCTTTCGAGACTTCCGGCTTTCTTGCGAAGTCCCCCGCCTCGCCGCGCGCCTGCCACATCGCGAGGATCGCACCGGAGGTGATCGGCGGAGGTTCCGGCATCGCCAGCACGTCGTGCGCCCGGCCGGCATCGATCAGCGCGCGGGCAAGGATGACCTGGAAGCCGACATTGGCGGGCTCCAGCCCGGCGGCGGCTTCGAGGTGCGGCAATCCGGCCTGCGGATCACCCAGCCGGCAGTGGATGAGCCCGAGCAAATGGCGCCAGTTCGCGGTCGGCGCCGCGCCGACGGCCTGCTCGGCCATCGCTCTGGAGGAGTCGAGGTCGCCGCGCTGGAACGCGTCGAGTGCCGCCTGGAAGTCGGGAACGGCGCTGCTGGTCATTGCGGATAGCCCAATCGCTCGGCCCAGGGCAGGAGGATGGGGAGCACCGGTTCGAGCTGTTCGCGATAGCGCCGCCACCGGCCGCTTGCTTTTGAATTGAGCGGCTGCACGACCTGGTCGAAGCTTGGGGTGCTGATCGCTCCGCGTGCCCTGGCGGTGGCGCGGTGATCGAGAAGCCCATCGCGCCATTCGAGATCGAGGAACTCTGTAAGCGGACGAAGCGATGCTTCAGGGTCGTCGATCAGCGCTTCGTAAATCACCGTGTGTACCTTGAGTCCGAGAGTTTCGCGCGCCCGCTCCCAGAACGACAGCACCGCGTCATAATATTCTGCCGCGTCCCGGATATCGAGAAAGCAGGCCATGGCGTTGTTGAGAGCGAACGGCTGCATGAAACAGCTCAGCACGCAATCGCACGGGTGCCGCTGCGCGAAGATGATCCGGAGGTCTGGGAACAGCGCGTGAAGATAGGGCGTCGCAAGCAGCTTCAGCGGAAGCTTGTCGACGATCAGCTTTCCGGGATTCTCGGGCAGGTGAAGATCCATCTCCGCAAGGTACGCTTCCCGCGCCTGTTCGAGTTGTTCCACCGATCGATTCGGTAGCTCCGGGATCTTCCCGAGGATTCGCTCTAGCGGGTCGATGAACTCGATTTCCTCTAGAACCGTGACATCGGGATGGCCCATCAGGAAGGTATCGAGAAGGGTCGTCCCCGAGCGCGGGAAGCCGACGAGCAGGACCGGTGCGGTTCGCGTCCCCTGGGTCAATCGCTTCAGTCCGCCCGCCCATTCGGGAGTCAGCGTGTCGGTAAGGCTTCGCACCCACTGTAGCTGCGAGGCAGCGATCCGGCGCCATCGGTCATAGTCGCCAACCGAGCGGTTCATCGCCTCTGCTTCGGAAAAGGCGAGGCCGCTGTCGCCGAGCTCTTCCGCGATCTTCGCCATCATCCAGTGCCATCGTGAAGGATCGGCGGCTGGACTTTCCGCGGACAGCAGGCGCTTCGCTTCCTCGGCGTCCCCCTCCCTCAACGCGACCGCGGCCGCCGGGAACCCAAGCTGTTCCGCAGGAACGCCCCTGGCCTCGGCTGCCTTGAACAGTTCGCGCAGGACGTCGAGCCGGCTGGAGCGCTCGAGCCACGTGCCGATCTCCCGGAGAAGTTCGATGTCGATCTCTCCGCCCGTCGCAACGGTGACCGCGAAGAGCGCCTCCGGGCCTCCGTCCCATTCGCTACCGGTTGCAATCCGGACGGCTTCGGCGACTTGGGCGTCCGCCTCCGCGGTTCGGCCGAGATTGGCGAACAGCCGGGCCAGCACGATGCGGTTGTAGGCGTCCGGGGGAGAGGCATCTGCCCACCGGCGGAGCTCGTCCGCGCTCTGGTCATGCCGTCCGGCGCTCGAAAGCGCTCGCGCGAGGGTGCGCCGCAATTCAAGATCTTCGGGATTCAGCCGCACCGCCTGCTCGAACGCCCGGCTCGCCTCGACCCAGCGCCCGGCCTCGCCAAGCGCCTCGGCATATTGATTCCACACCCGCCAGTCGCCAACGCCCGCCGAGCAGAGCCTCGCCAGCGCCTGGATCGCCAGATCCTTCTCGCCCGCGGCTTCCGCCGCCTCGGCCCGAGCGTGCCACAGGGCCAGCTCGGGCGGTGACACGCCCTCCGGTGGGACTGCGGCAGCGAGCGCCTCGGCCGCCCGGCCACTGTCGACCAGTGCCCGGGTGAGCATCACTCGAAAGCCGACGTTCGCGGGGTCGGAATCCGATGCTCGCCGAAGCCACTCCACGCCTTCGGTCGCGTTACCGAGCCGGCAATGGATCAGACCCGCGAGATGCTGGAGCTCGGGGGACGAAGATTTTTGGAGTCCGCGCTCGGCAAGCTCACGCGCGCGGCCGAGGTTGCCGCGGTTGAAGGCGTCGAGCGCCTGGGCGAACTGGTTTGCGGGAGCGGCGGTCATTGTCCCGGCTTTCAGCGGGCAATGACCGGCGGGTCAACTAGCTGGACGTGGATTCACCTCCGTCCGGATGGAGCACTTGGCCCGTCATGTAGCTCGCGTCTTCGCACGCCAGGAACAGGAAGGACGGAGCGACCTCGTTGGGCTGGCCGGGGCGGCCCATCGGAGAATCCTTGCCGAAATCCTTGATCTCTTCGGGCGGCTGCCCGCCGAAGGGGTTCAGCGGAGTCCAGATCGGTCCGGGTGCAACGGCGTTCACGCGGATTCCATCCTTGACCAGATTCTTGGCAAGGCTGCGGGTGAAGGCGGTAATCGCGCCCTTCGTGGAGCTGTAATCGAGAAGCTGCGGTGAACCCTTGTACATCGTCACCGAGGTGCAGTTGACGATCGCCGCCCCTTTCCCGAGGTGCGGCCGTGCCGCCTGGGTCATGAAGAACATTCCAAAGATATTGGTCTGAAAGGTCCGGCGCAGCTGCTCTTCGGTGATCGTCCGGATATCCTTGTCGGGATGCTGTTCGCCGGCATTGTTGACGAGGATATCGAGCCTCCCGAAGGCCTCGGCGGTCCGCTTGACCGCATCGTCGCAGAATTCCTTGCTTCCGATGTCGCCGGCAATCGTGATCGCCCGGCGGCCTTCCTCCTCCACGATCTCCTTTGATTTTGCCGCGTCTTCATGCTCGCAGAGATAGACGATTGCCACATCGGCACCCTCGCGGGCGAACAGTGCCGCCACGGCGCGGCCGATTCCGCTGTCGCCGCCGGTCACGATCGCGACCTTGTCCTTCAGTCGCCCGGAGCCGGGATAGCGGGGCTGCCAGTCGGGCTTGGGCTCGAGCTTCGCTTCGCTTCCGGGGAGCGCGTCCTCGTGGATCTCGGGGACCAGGACATCAGTGTCTTCGGCCATGTCAGCCTCTCCGAGTTTCGCTCTTGCTCTTCTGCTCCGGCTCGCGGTCCGCCGAGGTGCGCGGCCTGGACGGCCGGCATTCGGCGAACAGGCTGGGGAAATCGAAGTTGGTATGCTTCAGCAATGTCGGTTCTGTCGCGGCGACGCATTCCGCCTCGGTCGCGTAATGGGTGGGCACCGTCATGACGGGTGTGCAGGCGGTCGTCGAGCCGTCGGCGCAGCCCAGGATCGCGATGATGAAATAGCCGGCTTCCATGTGCCCCGCCTTGGTTGGTGACCTGATCTGACAACCGCCGAAAAATGACGCGGTTCCAAATGTTTCACAGCGCGAGTTTGCCGCTTGGCCGAGCCGTTCTTACCTAGGCGCGATGGCGCAAGCAGCAGACGGGACAAAGACTGGGCGGGGCAGCTTTGCGCCGCTCGTCCGATTCCTTCCGATGCTGTGGCCGAAGGGCCAGCGCGAGCTGAAGGCGCGGGTCGTCGCCGCGGTCCTGCTGGTGCTCGCGGGAAAGGCGGCCGTCCTGGCGATGCCGTTCGCTTACAAATCGGTGATCGACCGCATGTCCGGCACGGCGACAGCGACGGCCTTCACGCTCGTCGCGGCTCTGGTGCTCGCTTATGCCGGCGCACGGTTCGCGGGCGTGCTGTTCGACAATTTGCGCAACGCGGTGTTCGAAAAAGTCGGGCAGGATGCGGCCCGGCGGCTGGCAGGCCAGGTATTCCGCCACATCCACTCGCTGTCTCTTCGCTTCCACCTCGAGCGCCGGACTGGATCGCTGACCAAGGTCGTCGAGCGCGGGACCAAGAGCATCGACATGATGCTCTATTTCCTGCTGTTCAACATCGGCCCGACCCTGATCGAGCTGACCGCCACCTGCGTCATCTTCTTCATCAAGTTCGGCGCCGGGCTGGTGGGCGCGACTTTGGCGATGGTGGCGATCTACATCGCCTTCACCCGAAGGGTCACCGAGTGGCGGGCGAGCCTCCAGCGCGAGATGAACGATGTCGACAACCGCGCGATCGGGCGCGCGGTCGACTCCCTGCTCAATTACGAGACGGTCAAATATTTCGGGGCGGAGGAGCGTGAGGCGCGCCGCTACGACGAAGCCGTCGGCCAGTTCGCGCGAGCCACCGTCCGCAACGAAGTCTCGCTCGCCTGGCTGAATATCGGCCAGTCGCTGATCACGAACCTGATGATGGCCGGGGCAATGATCTTCACCGTGTGGGGCTGGAGCAACGGCCGCTTCACTCCGGGCGATGTCGTCTTCATCAATACCATGCTGCTTCAGCTTTTCCGGCCGCTCGACATGCTCGGCTGGGTGTACCGGACCATCCGCCAGGGGCTGATCGACATGGAAGCGATGTTCTCGCTCCTCGACACAGCCGCTGAAATCACCGATCGGCCGGACGCGAAACCGCTCGAAGTCCACGGCGGCCACGTTCGCTTCGAAGGCGTGCATTTCGGTTATGAGCCGGACCGCGAAATCCTGACTGGCCTGAGCTTCGATGTTCCGCCCGGCACCCGTCTTGCAATCGTCGGGCCATCGGGCGCGGGCAAGTCGACCATCGCCCGGCTGCTGTACCGCTTCTACGACCCGACCGACGGACGAATTTGCGTCGACGGGCAGGATATCGCTCACGTCACGCAGGCGAGCCTCCGCGAGGCGATCGGGATCGTCCCGCAGGACACCGTGCTGTTCAACGACACGATCGGTTACAACATCGGCTACGGGATCGAGGACGCGAGCCAGCCCGAGATCGAGGAAGCGGCGAAGGGCGCATCGATCGATCGCTTCGTCGAAATCCTGCCGGAGAAATATGACTCGCTTGTCGGCGAGCGCGGGCTGAAGTTGTCGGGCGGCGAGAAGCAGCGCGTCGCCATCGCCCGAACCCTGCTCAAGAACCCCCCGATCCTGATCCTCGACGAAGCCACCAGCGCTCTCGACAGCAAGACCGAGGACGCGATCCTCTCCACTCTCGACCGGCTGTCGAGAAACCGCACGACCATCACAATCGCCCACCGGCTCTCGACGGTCGTGAACTCCGACACCATCCTGGTACTCGACGAAGGCCGGGTGGCGGAAAGCGGCAGCCACGAACAGCTCCTCGAGGGCGGCGGCCTCTACGCCGACATGTGGTACCGCCAGGCCGCGGAGCGGCTCGAGGAAACCGCCGAAGCGGCGGAATAGGCTTGCGTTGGGCCGCTTATTGCGATCCCTGTGGCCAAGAGGGGGATGTCCGATGCGCTTCCGGTTGGTTTTTGCTTTTATGGCGTTGGCCGCTAGTGCGGATGCAGCCCTCGCACAGCAGATCGCTATCCACCCCGGCGAAATGCTGACAATTCGCCTTCAAGACGGAACGGCTGTGATTGCCGGGCGAGGGCCCGCAAAGCCGCTGAACACCTACGATGCCGGGCTGCTCCGTCGGATGCAGGTCGAGACGACTCAAATTCCGAAGGGAACGACAGTCGTCGCGCCGGAGCCCATTTACGAGGGCGACATTGCCGGAACTCCGCGGGGGGCGGTGGCTGGCGAGGCACAAATAAGCTTTTATCATGTGCAAGGCCTCGAGCCCGGAGCTTCAGCCGATTCGATGCTGATCATCACCAACGGCTTCGACCAGTCGTTTCGATATCGGGCGGTGATGCACAAAGATGGAAGGGCCGTCCCTACCGACGTTTGCGAGGTCATGCCCGGGAAGCCCGGGGCCGAGCATTGGGCCTATAGTATCGATTGGCTGGACTTGTCCGACATCAGGCTCGAGCCGTTTCACGATGGGGAGATGCGCTGCCAGTAATGCGGCGTTGCGCCGGAGTGGCGGAGTAGCGCTGCGCTCGCTTAGCTGGCACAGGGGTCCGCAGTGACCTCCGATCCTCTTTCCATTCTCCACGGCACATTCGGCTTCCATTCTTTCCGGGGATCCCAGGATCAGGTGGTTGGCCGGGTGATGGCCGGGCAGCACACCCTTGCGGTAATGCCGACGGGGGCGGGCAAGTCGCTTTGCTATCAACTTCCGGCGCTCGCTCGCGAAGGGACCGCGCTCGTCATCTCGCCGCTGATCGCGCTCATGCACGACCAGATCCGGTCGGCCGAAGCGATCGGCATCCGGGCGGCTTCGCTGACTTCCGCGGATTCGAACCAGGCCGATACCGTGGCCCGGCTCCGGGCGGGCGAACTGGACTTGCTCTATGTCGCTCCCGAGCGGGCAACCACGGGATCGTTCCGCCGGCTCATCTCGGCCGTTCCGCTGGCCCTGATCGCCATCGACGAAGCGCATTGCGTAAGCGAGTGGGGCCATGATTTCCGGCCCGATTACCGGCAGCTGCGGTCCCTGCTGGACGAGCAGGGGCAAGTGCCGAGGCTGGCTCTTACCGCTACCGCCGACGACCGCACCCGGAGCGATATCCTGGTCCAGCTAGGAATTCCCCGTGATGGGCTGATCGTCGCCGGATTCGACCGCCCGAACATCCGCTATCACGTCGAACCCCGACAGAGCGTGGGAAGCCAGCTCAAGAGCCTGCTCGCCCGCCAGCGAGGCGCGGGGATCATCTACGCGCCGAGCCGCAGCAAGGCTGAACGAATCGCCGGGCAGCTTTCGGCGAAGGGGCGCCGCGCCCTTCCCTACCACGCCGGACTCGATCCCAGGGTCCGCGCCCGAAACCAGGCGGCGTTCGTCGAGTCCGAGGACATGGTGATTGCCGCGACGGTCGCGTTCGGGATGGGGATCGACAAGCCCGACGTGCGCTTCGTCGTCCATGCCGGCGTGCCCAAGTCGATCGAGGCTTATTACCAGGAGACAGGGCGCGCGGGCCGCGACGGCGACCCGGCGGAGGCGTGGCTATTCTGGGCAGCGAGCGATTTCGCCACCGCCCGCAAACGGATCGACACCGAGGTCGAGCCGGAGCGACGGCAGGGCGAACGCGAGCGGCTGAACGCCCTTGCCGCGTTCGTCGAAACCCCGAACTGCCGCCGCTCGATCCTGCTTCGGCACTTCGGCGAGTCGCCACCGGAGCGCTGCGGCAATTGCGACAATTGCCTGAACCCGCCGACCACGATCGACGCGACCGAGGCGGCACGGAAATTCCTGTCGGCGGTGTTCCGGACGGAGATGCGGTTCGGAGCCGGGCATGTAATCCAGGTGCTCGCCGGCAATGACAATGAGAAAGTCCGGAGTTTCGGCCATCACCGGCTGTCGGTGTTCGGGATCGCGTCGGAGGAGGAGCTGGCGGTCATGCAGTCCGTCGCCCGGGCGCTGGTCGCAAGGGATGCGCTTCGCGCCGATGCCTATGGCGGGCTTTCGTTCGGGCCGGCTGCGCGGCCGATCCTGAAGGGCGAGGCAGCGCTTAAGATCGCGACCCCGCAACCGCGAAAGCGGCGGTCGCGCCGCGGCTCCGGCGATGAACCCTTCGATCCATTGTTCGAGGCGCTGAGGGAGACCCGCCGCGCCCTTGCGGCGGCAGCCAAGGTCCCCGCTTATGTCGTCTTCCACGATTCCACCCTTCGCGAAATCGCCGCCCTCAAGCCGCGGTCGCTCGCCGAACTTTCGACGGTCAATGGAGTCGGCGATTCGAAGGTCCGCAAATATGGCGAGGCGCTGCTGGAGACTGTCCGGGCCCATGAAGAAGTTGCCGGCCCCAGCGGCCGTTTGTAGATTTCTCCCGCAAATCCGCGCATTCAGCCTTGCGCATCGCCCTGAGTCCTAACAGGACTGGAAACGACACTAACGAAGGATAAGAGATGCTCCGCACTGTCCTGCTGACCACCGCCGCGATGGCATTTGCCGCCACTCCCGCATTTGCCGCTCCCGCGAAGAAGACAGCGGCCACCGCTTCGGCCGCCCTTCCTGCATCCAACCCTTTCGCTAAACCGAGCACCTTGCCGATGCAGGCGCCGGACTTCTCGAAGATCAAGGACAGCGATTACCTGCCGGCGATCATGGCCGGAATGGCGCAGCAGAAGGCGGAGGTTTCGCAGATCGCCAACAATCCGGCGGCTCCGACCTTCAACAACACCCTCGTGCCGCTGGAGCGCTCGGGCCAGCTTCTCGAGCGCGCGCTCCTGGCGTTCTTCGCGGTCAGCGGCGCCGACACCAACGACACGCTCCAGGACGTCGAGAGCAAGACCTCCCCGCTCCTTGCGGCACACCAGGATTTCATCTTCCTCAATCCGAAGCTGTTCGCGCGCGTCAAGACGCTCCACGACCAGGCGGCGAGCCTCAACCTCAACCCCGAGCAGGCCAAGCTTCTCGACGTCTATTACAAGCAGTTCGTGAAAGCCGGCGCGCAGCTTTCGCCCGAAAAGCAGGCGCAGCTCAAGCAGATGAACGAGCGTCTGAGCACGCTGTCGACGGATTTCTCGCAGACACTGCTTGCCGCGACCAAGGCCGGCGCGCTCCACGTCACCGACAAGGCCGCACTGGCCGGACTGTCGGACGCGGAGATTGCGGCTGCCGCCCAGGCGGCCAAGGACCGCAAGCTCGACGGCTATGTGCTTCCGCTCCAGAACACGACCCGGCAGCCGGCAGCAACCTCGCTGACCAGCCACGACACCCGGCAGGCTTTGTTCAACGCGAGCGTTTCGCGCGCCGAACATGGCGATGCGAACGACACCCGAAACATCATTAGCGAGATGGCCAAGCTGCGCGCCGAAAAGGCCGCGCTTCTCGGTTTCGATAATTATGCGGACTACACCTTGTCCGACCAGATGGCGAAGAACCGGGCGACGGCGATGGGTTTCCTAAACGGCCTCGCCCCGGCGACCGCCGCCAAGCAGCGGCAGGAGTGGGCGGACATCGTCGCGCTCGCCAAGTCGCAGGGCGCCAACTTCACCCCGACGGCCGCCGACTGGAACTATTACGCCGAGCAGATCCGCAAGCAGCGCTACGACCTCAACCAGGACGAGCTGAAGCCCTATTTCGAGATCCACAAGGTTCTGACGGACGGCGTCTTCTTCGCCGCCAACCAGCTTTACGGAATCACGTTCAAGGAACGGCACGACCTTCCGACCTGGAACCCGGACATGATGACCTACGAGGTCTTCAACGCGGACGGATCGGCGCTTGGGCTGATGTATTTCGATTACTGGAAGCGCGACAACAAGGGCGGCGGCGCGTGGATGAGCAACCTCGTCAACCAGTCGTACCTGCGCGGCACCAAGCCGGTCATCTACAACGTCGCCAACTTCACCAAGCCCGCCCCGGGCCAGCCGGCGCTGATCAGCTGGGACGACGTGACGACCATGTTCCACGAATTCGGTCACGCGCTGCATGGGCTGTTCGCCGCCCAGACCTACCCGACGCTTTCAGGGACCAATGTCGCGCGCGACTTCGTCGAGTTCCCGTCGCAGTTCAACGAGCACTGGGCGCTCGATCCCAAGGTGCTTCCGCACTATGCGGTGAACTACAAGACCGGCGAGGCCATCCCGCAGAGCCTGGTCGACAAGATCAAGCGGTCGCGCACCTTCAACCAGGGCTATGACAATGGCGAGGTCCTGGAAGCGGCCAAGCTCGACCTCGACTGGCATTCGCTCGGCGCCGATGCACCGCGCCAGGACGTCGACAAGTTCGAGGCGCAGGCGCTTGCGAGCAGCGGCTTCGACACCAAGGACGTCCCGCCGCGCTACCGCACCAGTTACTTCGCCCACATCTGGGGCGGCGGCTATGCGGCCGGCTATTACGCTTACCCCTGGACCCGAATGCTCGCCGAGGATGCAGCGCAGTGGTTCGAAAGCCACGGCGGCCTGACTCGCGAGAACGGCCAGCGCTTCCGGGACATGGTGCTGTCGCGGGGCAACACCGAGGATTTGGCGGACATGTACCGCGCATTCACCGGCCACGATCCGGATATCCAGCCGTACCTGGAATATTATGGACTGACTGGAGAGGGCGCACCGGCAACGCCGCCGGCCGCGGCACCGGCACCGGCCCCGGCGCCAGCTGCCATTCCGCAGCCGGCTTCGCAGCCAGAGCGCGGATGATCCGGAAGCTCGACGAAACGACCTCGGTCAGCGGGCAAATCCAGCCCGCTGACGTCCCGGGGCTGAAGGCGTCGGGCGTGACGATGATCATCTGCAACCGGCCGGACGACGAGGAACCGGGCCAGCCGGCAGCCGCCGAAATCCAGGAAGCTGCGAAATCGGAAGGGATCGAGTTCCGCCATGTCCCGATTATCCGCGGAATCGGGCCCGCGGATGTGGACGCGATGAAGGAGGCGCTGGAGGCTGCTCCGGGCAAACTTCTCGCTTACTGCCGGACCGGCAACCGCTCGGCGCTAACGTGGGCCGTCGCGCGGCGCAGTCAGGGCGCTAGCCTTGAGGAAGTCCGGGATGCGGTCGCTGACGCGGGCTTCGACCTTTCACCGGTCGAGCACCTGCTTTAACCGGCGTCGTCCCCGAGCAGTTTCTCCGCCAGCCAACGGTCGCTTTCCAGGACCATCAGCCGCACCGGCATCATCGGTCCCCAGCCCAGGCTCGCGGTCTCCGCGTCGAACAATATCGCGTCGACCCCTTCGGATTCGAGCCTGAGCCGAGCAAGATCGGCGGCGACCCGCGTCGGAAAACGCGCCAGTTCGACGAGGCCGCTCACCAGGGAACGACGTCGCCGGCGGCGATCTCGTCGGCTCTCGGCTGGCGGCCAAGGATGGCGTTGCGATGCGGGAATCGGCCGAAGCGGGCGATGATGTCGTGGTGAAGCTTGGCGAAGTGCAGCATCTGCTCGTCGTCGAGCGCGGTGAACAAAATCATCGCTCGCCGCTGGTCGTCCATGTCCTCGCTATGCTCGAACGGCAGATAGAGGAACCCGCGCTCCTTCGGCTCCAACTGCTCGTCGAGCCCGCGGTCGACGGCACCTTTGGCGATCGCCAGCGCCAGCGGGTCGGTGGAAAACTGGTCGGCGTGGCCCCGGAACATGTTGCGCGGGAACTGGTCGAACAGGATCACGCCGGCGATCGCCGTCAGTGGATCGGCGAGAAACGATTGCGCCGGAAGCCGGCGCTTGTCTTTCCACAGATCGAGGAAGCGCTCGCGGATTTGTTCGTCGAGCTCGGGCGGACCTCGCCACCACGATTCCGGATCCAGGCCGAACCAGAATTCGAGCACGTCAGACCGCCAGTCGGCCGCCATTATGCGGTGCCTCCCACCGTGATTCCGTCGATGAGGAGCGAGGGCTGACCGACTCCGGCCGGGATCGACTGCCCGCCCTTGCCGCAAACTCCGACACCTTCGTCAAGGGCGAGATCATTGCCGATGCCCTTGATCCGGGTAAGCACGGTCGGGCCGTCGCCGATTAGGGTTGCGCCTTTGACCGGCTCGGCGACTTTACCGCCCCGGATTCGATAGGCCTCGGTGCATGAGAAGACGAACTTGCCGCTGGTGATGTCGACCTGCCCGCCGCCGAAGCTCTTGGCGAAGATGCCGTCTTTCACCCTTTCGACCAGCTCGCCAGGGTTGTCGTTGCCAGCGAGCATGAAGGTGTTGGTCATCCGCGGCATCGGCGCGTGCGCGAAGCTCTGCCGCCGACCGCTGCCGGTCGCTTCCATCCCCATCAGCCGGGCATTCAAGCGGTCCTGCAAATAGCCTTTGAGAATTCCGTCCTCGATCAGCACATTGCGCCGCGTCGGCGTGCCCTCGTCATCCACCGTGAGGGAGCCGCGCCGCTGCTCGATCGAGCCGTCGTCGATCACCGTCACTCCGGGAGCTCCGACTCGCTCGCCGATTCGTCCGCTGAACGCCGAGGTGCTCTTGCGGTTGAAGTCGCCCTCCAGGCCGTGGCCGACCGCTTCATGGAGGAGAACGCCGCACCAGCCGGGTCCGAGAACGACCGGCATTTCGCCGGCCGGAGCGGCGACGGAGCGAAGGTTGGTGAGCGCCTGGCCGAGCGCCTCGTCGATGGCCCGGTTCCACGTCGCCGGGTCGAACAGCTGTTCGTAGGCGTAGCGGCCGCCAAGGCCGAGCGAGCCTGTTTCGCGGCGCCCGCTATCCGACGCGACAATCTGGACGCCGAGGCGGACCAGGGGGCGGATGTCGGAGGCAACGAAGCCGTCGCCGCGAATGATTTCGATCACTCGCCAGCTACCGGTTAGCGAGACGCTGACCTGGGCAACCCGGGGGTCGCGGGCGCGCGCGGCGGAGTCGATTGCCTGGCACAGCGCCACCTTGTCGGCGAACGGCACCTGGGTGAGCGGATTGTCGGGCGAATATATCGCCTGGTTGGTTCTTGGCGGCGCCGCAGCGGGCGCGCCCTTGGCCGGATCGAGCAGCTTCAGGGTCGCGGCGGCCCGTTCGATGGCGTCGGCGGTAATTTCGTTGGCATGGGCGAAAGCAGTGGTCTCGCCGGTTACTCCGCGAAGGCCGAAACCCGATGCCGTGTCATAGCTTGCGGTCTTCAGCCGGCCGTCGTCGAAACCGAACGCTTCGCTGACGCTATGTTCGAGATAGAGCTCACCGTCGTCGCAGGTGGCCAGATGCCGGGCAGCCAGCCGGCGGGCATTGTCCGGATCGAGAGTCCTGTAGAGGAGGTTGCGCGGATTCACGGAGCTGAGTCCGCCACTCCCCCTTCAAGGACGAAGCGCCGGTCGCAATAGCCGCATTCGACCCAGCCCACTTCCGGATCGATCCGCAAGAACACCCGCGGATGCCCCAGCTCCGGCGACACCGCGCCCGATCCGTCGCAAGCAACCTGGACGGTATCGACCTTGAAGACTTCGGGCGGCGGAGGTGCTTTCATCACCCAGCACTTAAGGTGGGGGCGCGCCTCCGGCAAGCCGGTGCGCCCGCTTATTGGTAATTGGCGGTGACGTCGAATTGCGCGGTGTAGACTCCATCGGGCTGGTTCGCCGCAACCATGATCGTCCCGCCGACACCGACGAAGAATGCATGGGTGGAATCGATGGTGCGCGTCGCCGGGCCGTCCAAGGTCATTCCGAGGACGTCGATCGTGTCAGTCGCAGCACTGGTTAGCTGCGCCGGAGGGTTGATCGTCACGATCACCTGCTGGTTTGGCGTGCCCCCTCCCGCAAAGCGGGCCCGGAAGCCTGCATCGCTGGGAACTCCGGTAACGCCGCCAATAAGCGTCCGTGCGCCGGTAGTGGCGTTGATGACGACCGCTCCTGATACGGCGGACGGGACGACCGATCCGAAATCCAGGTCCTGGATCTTGGTCAGAGTCAGCGGAATCAGGACGAGCGCCTTGCCGCCCGCCTGGTTGACCGGAGTCACGGCCGCCGCCGGAGTTGCGCCGAGCGCGATCGCGGCCGCAGCCGCCGCACCGAGTAGATGTCGAATACGCACCGGGCATTCCTTTCGCGCAGAATTGCGATTGCACGAAAATTAGACCCGGCCGGGTCACCGGCGATTGAAAGGAAAAGGTACGGGCGAACTTAACCAATCCCGCAAACCATGAGCGCCGAAATCAGGGGTAGTGGACGGTTACGTCGAATGTGCCGATATAGACGCCGTCCATTTGGTTCGCGGCCACGGCGAGCTGCGCCCCCACTCCGAACTCGAAGGCCTCGTTCGCACCCACCTTGCGGTTGGTCTGTCCGTCGAGCGTCCAGTTGCTCACCGTCATGGTCCCGCCGCCGCCAACGCGATTCAGGGTGATCGGGGTCTTTGGCAGCCGGATCTGGTAGGGAGCGTTTCGAGACCCGGCGCCGATGAACGTCGCGGCCGAGGTGGCATCGCCCAAGGCTGTGACCCCTCCTGTCGTGGTGACCGCCCCGGTGACCGGATCGATGGTTGCGGTGCCCGCGGTCGCCGAGGTCATCAGCGTCCCGAAGTCCATGTCGGTCTTCTTGATCAATGACAGCGGCCGGAGAACGATGGCGCCGGCATCCGCCTCATTGGCCGGAGTCGCCGCAAGCGCCGGCGGCGGCGCTGCAAGGAGCAGCGCCGGCAGAGCGATCCTGAGCGGAAGCACGGTCCGGTTCATCGACGCGGCGTTTAGACAGTTAACGTCAAGATCACGCTTCTGGTTAGGGTTAAGGCGTCATTTACCCGACCAGCTTTCGCCGCGAACGCCCGCCAGCTATGCGAATCAGGATGACTATCGATCCCGCAATCCGAATCGAATCGCTGACCAAGATCTATGACAGCATCGGGGCTGAGCCGAAGCTCGCGCTCGACGCTGTCAGCTTCGACGTCCCGCGCGGGCAGATCTTCGGTCTTCTCGGGCCCAACGGCGCTGGCAAGTCGACGCTGATAAACATCCTTGCCGGGCTGGTGATGAAGACCTCGGGCAAGGCGGTCATCTGGGGTTTCGACATCGACGAGCATCCGCGCAACGCCAAGAGGTCGATCGGCGTGGTCCCGCAGGAAATCATCTTCGACCCCTTCTTCACGCCCCGCGAAACCCTGGAAATCCAGGCGGGACTGTACGGGATTCCGAGCTCCCAGCGGAAAAGCGACGCGCTTCTTGCCGCAATGCATCTCTCGGACAAGGCCAACGCTTATTCCCGCACCCTATCCGGCGGCATGAAGCGGCGGCTCCTCGTCGCCAAGGCAATGGTTCACTCGCCCCCCATCCTCGTGCTCGACGAGCCGACCGCGGGCGTCGATGTCGAGCTTCGCCGCCAGCTCTGGGACTATGTCCGGTCGCTCCACGACCAGGGAGTGACCGTCGTCCTCACCACCCATTATCTCGAGGAGGCGGAGCAGCTTTGCGACCGGATAGCGATCATCAACCATGGCAAGGTGATCGCCAACGAGCCGACCCGAGAGCTTCTCTCCAAGGCGCAGGAGAAAGCGGTCGTCGTCACCCTGGACCGCGATCTCGACCGGGTCCCGACCAGCGGTGCGTTCGACAACATCGTCCTCCTCGACGAGCGGCGGGTCCAGATCACCTATCGCAAGGACAAGGTGAACGCCGGCGAAGTTCTGAGCGCGCTGACCGCCGACGGCCTCGGCATCGTCGATGTGTCCACCCGCGACCCGGACCTGGAGGACGTGTTCCTGAGCCTGGTCGCGGAAGGATGACCAGCGCCTTCGACGTCCTGATCGTCGGATCCGGAGCTGCGGGGCTGACCGCTGCCCTGAACCTCGCCGGAGACAAGAAGGTCGGAGTCATCGCCAAGGGCGCGATCGGCGAAGGCGCCACCAACTGGGCGCAGGGCGGGATCGCCGCCGTCCTCGAGGAAGGCGACACCTTCGAGGCGCACGTCAATGACAC
>JBDZVP010000027.1:0-1948 GCA_040255765.1 Sphingomonadales bacterium
CGGTCGCTTCGAAAGCCACCGGCAAGACCTCGCTCGCCGAGGCCGGGAAGGCGGCCGGAAAGCCGATCCCGTCCCAGTCGGTCAGCCTGCGCCGGATCCAGCTATCGCAGATGGGCGACAAGGTCCCCGCCCCCCTTCGCGCGATCTTCTCGACCGCTTCCGGCAAAACGCAAACCGGTGCCGATCCGCAGGGACAGGGTTTCTTCGTCATCAAGGTCGACAAGATCGTTCCCGGCAATGCTTTGAACCAGCCCGGCCTGATCAGTGAGGTCCAGAACGAATTCCGGGAACCGCTTGCGCAGGAATATGCACAGGAGCTGATCGCCGCGATCAGGGAAAGCGTGAAGGTCCGGCGGAACGAGGGCGCGATTGCAGCGACCAAGAAGAGGATCACCAGCCCAGCTGAGTGACCCCGCTCGGCGCTTGACGCTTGACGCTAGCGGGTTTGTTTCCTACACGTTCCCCATTCGTTCCACGATGGGGGTGCGGAATGCTGACCGCCAAGCAACGCGAGCTTCTTCTCTACATCCAGAAGCGTCTCGGTGACACGGGCGTGAGCCCAAGCTTTGACGAAATGCGCGAGGCGCTGGAGTTGAAGTCCAAATCAGGTGTCCATCGCCTGATTTCGGCGCTCGAGGAGCGCGGGTTCATCCGGCGGCTGCCCAACCGGGCGCGTGCGCTCGAAGTCGTCAAGCTGCCCGAATCGGCAGCGCCCTCCCCGTCGGCGGCCAATGTCGTCCAGCTTCGCCCGGCGGCCCAGCCGGCGGCCAACGATACGATAGAAATCCCATTGCACGGAAGGATCGCGGCTGGAACGCCGATCGAAGCGCTCCAGGGGACGGAGGGTTTCGCAGTTCCGGCGGCGCTGCTCGGCCCGGGCGAGCATTACGCGCTCGAAGTTTCCGGAGATTCGATGGTCGAGGAGGGCATTCTCGACGGCGACTTCGCTCTCATCCGCAAGGTGGACTCGGCGCGCGACGGGGAAATCGTGGTGGCGCTGATCGACAATGAGGAAGCGACCCTGAAGACCTACAGGCGCGAGGGGCGGACGATACGTCTCGATCCCGCCAATTCGCGCTACGATCCGCAGCGCTACGACGAGAGCCGGGTCCAGATACAGGGACGGCTGAGCGGCTTGATTCGGAGATATTAGGATGAAAGCCCCCCGTTTCGATTATGTCGAATTGCCTGCTTCAAATCTCGACCAAGCTGTCGCTTTCTACGAGGCTGCGTTCGGCTGGACGCTGGCGAGGTTCGGCCCGACCTACGCGGGGACGACAACCGGCGACACCGATGTCGGCTTGCAGGCCGATTCCGCCGAAGCGCCAAAGACGCCGCTCCCCGTGATCCAGGTCGAGGACATTGCGGCCGCGGCTTCAGCGGTCGAGGCGGCGGGCGGCGACATCGTCCGCCCAGTTTTCACTTTCCCCGGAGGCCGCCGTTTCCATTTTCGCGACCCCAACGGAAACGAGCTCGCGGTCTGGCAAGCCTCGGGCGAGTAAGACTCACTCGGCCGTTGTCGGGTCGATAACGCTTCTCACCTGGGAGATCTTGTTGGCCGGAAACCCGCCGCGCTGCGCGTGCTCGCGGATCACTTCCTCGTTTGGCGCCCTGTACAAACAATAGATCTTGTCGTCCGTGACGTAGCTGTGGACCCATTGGATCTGCGGTCCGAGGTCGCGGAGGACGTCGCAGCTGGTCTGCGATGCATTCTTGAGGTCCGAGGCGCCCAATTTGCCGACCCCAGGCATGTCCCGTTCAATCACATATTGCGGCATGATTCTCCCCTTCTCGCCTACCACTCGGAGCAATAGCTCATTTCTGCGCGGTGGTCGCCCACGGATGCTCGCCGACCCGGTCGGCGACGGTGACCACACGGGGATTGGCGCCGAGATAGATCGCCACCCCTCCGGTCCGCTCCAGCGAGTGGCGGTCGAGCTTCAGCCAC
>JBDZVP010000027.1:2048-21742 GCA_040255765.1 Sphingomonadales bacterium
ACCGCAAGATGCGTGCCGTCTCCGGTAATGAGAAGCTGGGGCACCGGAGCCGCCGCCGCGCCCGCCGCTCCGATCGCCATCGGGATAATGCCGGCAAGCCGTACGCGCGACGTCCACAGGCACAGCCACAAGCCGCCGATGATGATGAGCGCGAACGTCCAGCCCGGCATTTGGCCCAGCGTGGCGACGGCGCCGCTCGCGTTCCCGACGGTGCGCGCGAGCCACAGCAGCAGGTCGATCGAGAGTCCGGTCAAGTACCAGAGCGGGGCCCCAAGTCCGGCGGCATCGAGCAGCAAGGCGCCCGCCTCGAGCGGCATGATGACGAAGGTCGTCAACGGGATGGCGATGAGGTTGGCGCCGATCCCGTAAAGGCCGGAGCGGTGGAAATGGTAGAGCGCCAGCGGAATCAGCGCGATTTCGACGGCGAGGCCGGTCGCGAGCATCGCCAGCACCGCGCGGCCGATCCGCGCCGGAACACCTTCGTCGCGCTTCATGAAGAAGTTTCGGGCCCATTTCGTCGAGTGAAGGGCGATGATCGATCCGACCGCGGCGAAGCTCAGCTGGAAGCTTGCTCCAGCAAGCGACTCGGGCTTGATCAACAGGATTGCGAGCGCTGCGACGGCGAGAAGCCGCATGCTGAGCGCTTCCCGTCCAAGCGCTATTCCGGCCAGGACGAGAAGCGCGACGATGCAGCTTCTGACCGTCGGAACCTGGGCACCCGTCAGCAAGGTGTAAGCGACGCCCGCGACTGCACCGACGGCAGCGGCCACGAGGACGAGGTTGAAACGAAGCGCCAGCCGCTCCGACAGAGCGAGCAGTTTCAAGGTCAGCAGCATTGCCGCTCCGATCGCCGCAGCGATGTGAAGACCGCTAACGCTGAGCAAATGCGTGAGCCCGCTCCGGCGCATGGCGTCGGCGTCATCCTTGCCGACCGCATTCTGATCGCCGTTGGCAAGAGCCGTCGCAATTCCTCCCGCCGGGCCGGGAAGCCTTTCGCGGATATGCCGTCCGAGCCGGTTTCGGAGCTGGTCGAGGCCGTTGTCCCTGCCAGGCGCCAGCAACTCCACCGGGTCGAAGGCGCGCCCGACCGCTCCGATCTGCCGGAACCAGGCGTCGCGCGCGAAATCGTAGGTTCCGGGAAGAGCCATCGACGGGGGCCCGGTGAGCCTCGCCCGAATCCGCACTTGAGCGTCCTGCGACAACCCGGCCGGCACGTCTTCGGCGGGGGCCGACACGCGTACCCGCGGCGGAAGATTGGGATCGGACGGCGCAATCGTCAGCCGGACGTCGCCTTTCGCGACCAGCGGTTCGATCTTCTCCACCTTGCCGTCGAACGTCGTGATCGTCGGCCGTTCGACTCGCGGGCCCGCAACGATCGCGGAGCGCGACCATACCAGGGCGCAGCCCAGGGCCATTGCCATTGCGAACCACCCGATTGCGCGCTCCGCGCGACCGCCGCGGATGGTGAAACCCGCCATCGCCAGGCCGGACGAAATTGCGAGGAACGCAATCCACTGCACCTGGAGGTCGAGCGCGAACCAGGCCGCGATTCCGGTGCCGAAGCCGACCACCGCCCAGGGTGGCAGTTGTGCGCGCTCCGCCTCGAGAAAGGCCTCCAGCCTTTCCCGGCCCGCAGAAATCCGCGCCCTCCAATAGCCCCGAGCCCGCTGTGGAAGAGGCGCACCCTCTATGTTAGGGGCGCTCGTCCATTGCATTGCACAACTGAAACAAGAGGATTTGGCGCTTGAGCGCAAGCGGTTCGAAGGTCGTCACCCGGTTTGCGCCCTCGCCGACCGGATTTTTGCATATTGGCGGAGCGCGGACGGCGCTGTTCAACTGGCTGTTCGCCCGCCACCACGGCGGCAAGTTCCTGCTTCGGATCGAGGACACCGACAAGGTTCGTTCAACCAAGGCGGCGATCGATGCGATCCTCGACGGGATGCGCTGGCTGCAGCTCGATTGGGACGGGCACGAATATTACCAGTCGCAATTTCAGGCCCGCCACGCCGAGGTGGCTCGCGAGCTGCTCGATCGTGGCCATGCCTATCGCTGCTACATGACCCAGGAGGAACTCGCTGCAGAGCGCGAGAAAGCCCAGGCCGAGCGGCGCCCGTTCCGGATTCGAAGCCCGTGGCGCGACCGAGACGACGGGAACCCCAACGCGCCCTTCGTCATCCGATTGAAGGCGCCCCAGCAGGGCGAAACCGTCATCGAGGACAAAGTGCAGGGCCGTGTCGAAGTCCAGAACGCCGAAATCGACGATTTCGTGCTGCTCCGGTCCGACGGCACTCCGACCTATATGCTTGCCGTGGTCGTCGACGATCACGACATGGGGGTCACGCATGTGATCCGCGGCGACGACCATCTCAACAACGCCTTCCGCCAGCTCGCCATCATCCGGGCGATGGGCTGGGAGGAGCCGGTTTACGCCCACGTCCCGCTAATCCACGGAGCCGACGGTGCGAAGCTCAGCAAGCGGCACGGGGCGCTTGGAGTCGATGCCTATCGCGACGAGCTCGGCATGCTTCCGGAGGCGGTTTCCAACTATCTGCTTCGCCTCGGCTGGGGCCACGGCGACGACGAGATCATCAGCCGCGAGCAGGCGATCGAGTGGTTCGACCTCGACCATGTCGGGAAATCGCCCTCGCGCTTCGATTTCAAGAAGCTTGGGAATCTCAACGGCCATTACATCCGCGAGGCGGACGATGAACGGCTCGCGCAGCTTGTCGCACCTCGAATTGGAGGATTGACGGCCGATCAACGGGATTTGCTGGTGCGGGCGATGCCTGAGCTGAAGGCGCGCGCTCACGACCTCAACCAGCTGGCTGAAGGTGCACGTTTCCTGTTCGACAAACGGCCGCTTGAGATGGACCCCGCTGCCGACGCCTTGCTGACACCCGAAAGCCGAGCGCTGCTCAAGTCGGCGCACGGAGCGCTCTCGGACCTCGCGAGTTGGGAGCATGTCAGTCTCGAGCAGGCGATCCGGGATGTTGCCGAACGGGAGGACGTCAAGCTTGGAAAGCTGGCTCAGCCGCTGCGCGCGGCGCTCACGGGACGCACGACCAGCCCCGGCATTTTTGACGTGCTCGTCCTGCTGGGGCAGTGCGAAAGCCTGAAGAGAATAGAAGATCAGATCGTGGAGCGAGAAGAATGACCGACGAAGTCACCCTCAAATTGCCGAAGGGGGATCAGGCCTATCCTGTCCTGGAGGGCTCCGTCGGGCCCGAGGTGATCGACATTCGAAAGCTCTACGGCGAAACCGGGATGTTCACCTATGACCCCGGTTTCACCTCGACCGCGAGCTGCCAGAGCGCGATCACCTATATCGACGGCGAGAAAGGCATCCTGCTTCATCGCGGTTACCCGATCGACCAGCTTGCGGAAAATTCGACCTTCATGGAGGTCGCCTACCTGCTGATCCACGGCGAGCTTCCGACCCAGGATGAGCTCGACACCTTCAGCTACACCATCTCTCGCCACACGATGGTGCACGAGCAGATGCTGACGTTCTTCCGCGGATTCCGGCGAGACGCCCATCCCATGGCCATCATGTGCGGAGCGGTCGGAGCGCTCTCGGCTTTCTACCACGACAGCACCGACATCACCGACCCGCAACAGCGGATGATCGCTTCGCACAGGCTGATCGCAAAGATGCCGACCCTGGTGGCGATGGCGCACAAATATTCCGTCGGACAGCCGTTCCTCTATCCCGACAACAGCTTGAGCTACACCGGCAATTTCCTGAGGATGACGTTCGGCGTCCCCGCCGAGCCTTATAAAGTGAATCCGGTCATCGAAAATGCGATGCGGCGGATCTTCATTCTCCACGCCGACCATGAGCAGAATGCATCGACCTCGACGGTTCGGCTCGCCGGATCGTCGGGCGCCAACCCGTTCGCCTGCATCGCCGCCGGAATCGCCTGCCTTTGGGGGCCCGCGCACGGCGGAGCCAACGAGGCCGCGCTGAACATGCTTCGCGAGATTGGCCGCCCGGAGAACATCCCCCAGTACATTGCTCGCGCCAAGGACAAGAACGATCCGTTCCGGCTGATGGGATTCGGCCACCGCGTGTACAAAAACTTCGATCCGCGAGCGAAGGTGATGAAGGCGACCGCGGACGAGGTTCTCAAAGAGCTGAACATTACCGATCCGGTTCTCGATGTCGCCAAGGAGCTGGAACGGATCGCCTTGAGCGATGAATATTTCATCGAGAAGAAGCTTTATCCCAACGTCGATTTCTACTCGGGCGTCATCCTCAACGCGATCGGCTTCTCGACCGACATGTTCACCGCTTTGTTTGCCCTCGCGCGCACAGTCGGCTGGGTCGCCCAGTGGAACGAAATGATTTCCGATCCCGAGCAGAAGATCGGCCGCCCCCGGCAGCTCTACGTCGGACCGACGAAGCGGGAGTACGTTCCTGTCGGGAAGCGCGGCTAGGCCGCTGGTAGAACGAGAGTGAAGCGCGAGCCCCGGCCGGGTGCGCTTTCAAGCTCGATATCGCCGCCCATCGAACGGGCGAGCCGCCGGGCAATGGCCAGTCCAAGACCCATTCCCTCGCCAGCCGGCGCGCTCGTCTCATAGGGTTCGAAAATCCTGGCTTGCTGGTCCGGAGCGATGCCCGGCCCTTCGTCGGCGACGTTGACGCGTGCCGATCCACCCGAATTGCTGAACGAAACCGTGATCGCGGTCCCGCGCGGCGAATGGCGGACGGCATTGCCGATGAGGTTGACCAAGACCTGGATGACACTGCGGGGCTCGCCGCGAGCAAGGAGCATCTCGACCGGTTCGACTCCGATGATGATCGATCGCTCGCGGGCGGCCGTATCGACCAGCCCGACCGCTTCGGCGGTCAGCACGGCGAGATCGACCTGGTTCGCGCCCTGCCCTTCGGCATGTTCCGCAAGCGAGCGAATAACCGAAAGCAGGTGGCGGGCCGCGGTCGCGATATCGGTCGCGTAATCGGCATATTCCTGTCGAACCGGGACATCCGAATGGCCGATCATTTGCTCGGCTGAACGCACGATGCTGTCGAGCGGCGACCGAAGCGCCGTCTGAATCGCCGCGTCGAGCACCGGCTGGCCCGTCTCGGAACCGGAATCGATGAGCCGAGCCGTTCCTTCAAAGCCGCCGAAATCGCCCGACGGCCCGATGACCGCCTCGCCATCGAGAATGAGTTTGGACCCGCTTCCGCGAACGCTGACAAGCTGACCCGAAAAGCTCGTCCTCGACGCGAGTGCATCGAGCAACGGCATCGCACCGTCCTCGCTTTCCTCGAGCCTGAAGACCCGGGTCAGCGCCATCCCGTCCGCATTCGCCGCGTCGGTTGCAAGTTCCGCCAGTCCGGGCGCCATGCTCGCGACCAGCAAATGCTCATCGACCGACCAGCCGAGCGGTTCCGGCTCGAGCCGCTCGTGTTCCACAGCGCCAATGGCGGTGAGTCGCGGCCCGGTTGCCGGCCGAGCGCTCCAACGGTCAATCGTGAGCGCGACCTCATCCCCTTCGGGAACGGCGCGAACCCACATATCGATGTCCCGGTCCTTGCCCGCGGCGAGCACGCGGCGAGAGACCGGAATTCGGAGCCTCGCGACGATCCTCGAAACTTCGGCGAGTTGGGGAATGGCAACGGTTGCGCCGATCCGCGAGCCCGCCTCGACCTGGAGCGCCTCCAGCTCTCGATCCGCGGCGATCAGGCGGCCATGCGCATCCACCCGGCCAAGGATCGGGCCGGGATCAGACGGAAGGCTGGCCATCGGCCGAATCCAGTGCGCAGATTGCCGAACGATAATCGGGATCGAGCCGCAACCATTTGCGTGCCGATTCGACCTCCTCCTCGCCCAATCGATCGAAAGCGGTCATTGCAGTCTCGGGATCTCCGGCCAGCACGCCGGCCGTCCCCGCGATGATCTCGCCTGCGATCGAGCGCGAAATGCCGCTCATCCGGAGCAGGAGCGCGAGCCGGTGCGAGCCACCGAGAAAGTGTTCCCAGGCGGTCTCGAAGCCAATTCCGGAAGCCCGCCCAAGCGCCTCGACCAGGAGCGCCACCTCGCCCGCATCCAGCAACGAACGGAGAAGTTCGCCGTCGAGCCGTCCGGCGCGATCCAGCGCATGGACAAGATCGAACAATCGCGCCTCCAGGCGATTACCTTCGTCGTGGCGCGAGAGAACGGGACGAATCGCCTCCGCGAGACGATCGTCCGCGTCCGCGGATTGGGTACGCTTCGAAAGGCCGTTCCGAAGACCCGCGGCGACCGCATTGACGAGCGCGACAGCAGCTTCCGCGGAAAGGTCGTCGAAAATGATCTTGGGGCCATCGAAGCGATCGCGCCGGCGCCCCTTTGCAAGGATCACCGCCATCGCAGCGGCGGAGATTTCGGAATCCTCGTCGCCGACCAAGGATTGCAGCAGCCGGGACGAGCTTGGGCGACCGGCGCGGAGCGCCGCGGAAAGGCATTCCTCTTCGGCCCGGCGAAGGAGCAGTCGAATGAGGTCGGGCTTATCCAGAAGCCGCGACTTCCACAGTCGATCGAACAATCGGCCGTCGTCGTCATTAGCCGCTTCGCCGCTCCCCAAAATGACGGAGAATTCGTCGGCAAGGCTGGCGACGAGATCGCCGAGCATTCCCTTCATCAGCGCCCGTTCCTGCTCCGTCAGCCGGGCGGCGGGATCGAGGAAGAAGTCGACGCGGACGGGGGACAAGCGGCTACTTCCCGCAACGCGTGCGGCACTATGCCCACCGTCGTTGCCGGCGGTGGCAATCGGCCATTCGACAGGCACCATCGCCAACCCGTTTAAACAGAAGGAGTTAACGCCCGGTCAACTCCGAGCCAATCCGGTGGTTCACATGCTGGACAACGAAAAAGCTCGCCCCGGCGTAGACAGCGAGCATGACTAGATAGCCGGTCCACGCGTCCAGGGCCGCGAACGGGAGCGCCGCGAGAATGGCATTGCGCCTCGAAAACAGCCAGATTTCGCCAGGGAATTCAAGCCTTTCCCGCTCGATCCGGGCGGCCTCCGCGAAGGCCGCGGCAGCCAGTGCGGCGGCAATTGCGCCCCAGCCCGAGCCGTTCTCCGATTGCCACCAGCCAAGAACAACCAGCGCCGCGCCCGCCACTGGCCAGAGAAAGCGCTTCGCAAGCGAGCGAGCCGGCATCGGGGTCAGCCGAAGCAGCGCGAGGCGTCGGGCGATCAACGGCAGCGGCGTGGTCAGAACGAGCAACGCAAGCCCGCCCCATCGCCAACCCAAAGCGAAGGCGACTACCGATGCAAGCGAAAGCAGGAGGGCCGCCTGCACCAGCATGGCGGGCCGAACCCGGCTTTCGACTAGCTTCTCGGTCGCGAATTCCTCGACGAGCGGGAGCAGGTAGCGGCTTGCCCAATCGCGCCGCGTGCCGCGCGAGGCGACGAAGAGCCGGCGCTCGAGATCGGCGAGATCGTCGGCGCTCTCGGCCAGCAGCGGTTCGCCGGCAGCAGCAGCGATCGGAATCGTTCGGGCGCCGGATTGCAGCGCCCGCCTCAAGAGCGTCGATTGCAGGTCCCAGTCGCCGAGCATTGCGGCCGTTGCGCCCATCATCTGCGAATTGACCAGCGCTACGCCCGACCAGCGGCTAACCGCATCGATTCGCTCGAATCTTTCGTGGGCCTCGTCGTCGGGAACGGTGACGATCACCGGCTCCTGCTCTTCGCCAACTCCCGACAGCAGTTCCGGCGAGGGGGCGAGCCCATCAGCGATGAGGAGGATCAGCTCGCCTGCTTCGAACCGGCTGGACGCCTCGGCGGCATCGCCGACGGTGACCACCGGAAGGCCTTCCTGCTGGAGTCCTTGCAACACCTCGTTGAGAGCGATCGGGATCCGCTCGACCACGACCACGATCGGCGCTGCTCCGGCGGCCGCGGCGCATCGCACCTGATATTCCAGCAAGGTTCGGCCAGCGATCGGGATCAACGCCCGAAGCGAACCGCTGTCATCCTCCGAATAAGCTGCGATCAGCGCTCCAAGCGCCATTCAACTCCCCTCGCACCGACTGTACGGTCCCGGCGTTCCCGAATCCTTCTAACCGCTTTCTTGAGCGAACAAAGATGGTAAACTCCCGGCCATGACCGCGACCAGCCCGCAAGCCGCTTCTCCAGACCTTCCGGAGACCGAGGTTCCCGCTTCCTCTTCCGAAGACGCTTCCACGGCCAACGGCTTCGACCAGCTGCAATGGGAGGAGAGCCGATCCGACGAGTCGCCGGCAACCGCCGGTGGGCGAACGGTGCTCGCAACCGCATTGATCCTGCTGGCGGTCCTGTGGACTGCCTACACGGCCTGGTCGGCTGGCCGGGCGCTCGGAAGCGGGGCTGTTACCGCGCCGGCAATCGCCCAGTGGATCGCCGTCGCCGCCGGTCCGCTCGCGCTGCTCGGGCTCGGCTGGCTGATGTTCGGCAGGACTCGCCGGAAGGAAGCCGAGCGTTTCACCCGCTCCGTCGTCACGATGCGGACGGAAGCGCGGTCGCTCGAAGCCTTGCTCGCCGTTCTGTCGCAACGAATCAACGACAGCCGTTCCGAACTGACGATGATCAGCCAGCATTTGATGCAACTCGGCGATGAGGCCACCGGCAAGCTCGGCGGAATCACCCGGGAGTTCGATGCGAGCACCGAGAAATTGCTGAAGCATGGGGTCGCGCTCGACCGCGCCGCGGAAGGCGCTCGAACGGACATCGCGGTGCTGCTCGACGACCTCCCGCGCGCCGAGGGGCACGCGAACGCAATTTCGGAGCAGCTTCGCTCCGTCGCGAAGGAGACCGCGGATCGCACCGAGCAATTCGACAAGCAGCTTGCGGGGCTTTCCGAGCGCGCGCGCGAGGCAGACGAAACCCTTTCAGAAGCAAGCCGGCGGCTCGTGGCGAACCTCGCTGACGTGGAGCATGCCGGCGCCGCCGCCGCGGCCCGGGTGGGGGAAGCGGAGACCAACCTTTCCGCGGTCATCGGCCTGCTGCTCGACCGGACGTCCACGGCGCTGGACGAAATCCGAAGCGGGATCGATGTCCAGGCCGCTGCCGTAACCGCGCTGGTCGAACAGGCTTCTGCCGGGATCGGGCGAGCAGGCGTCGATGCCGCCGAAGCGCTCGGCTCCAACGTCAATTCGGCGAACGGCGCGCTCGATGCCTTGTCCAGCCGGGTGGCCGAGCAGCAGCGTGCTTCGCAGAACATGATCGCGGAGATCGACCGAGCTCTCGGCGAGCTCGAACAGAGGTTCGCAAGCGTTGCAGAGTCGGGAGACGAGCGCGCGGCGCGCTTTATCGAAGCGGTCGGCCGGTCGCGATCCGAACTCGAAGCGATGGGGCAGCATAGCGAGGCGCAGCATCAATCGCTCGATTCGCTGTCGGAGCGGACCCAGTCGCTTCAGGCGCTGCTGGAAAGGCTCGCGGCGACAATCCGGGCCCAGCTTTCGGATTCGCTCGAGCAGGCGGGTGGGCAAGCCGAAAATCTCGTCAATTCGACGCGCTCGATCCGCCCCGAAATCGAATGGATCCGCGACGCTGCGAACGAGGCAAGCGACAGGCTCGGCGTGACCGGGTCGGCGATAGGTGAACAGCAGGACCGGCTCACCGCGCTTCTCGGCACGCTGGACGAAGGAGTCGGCGGCGCGGAGGAACGGCTTGCGAACCTCGCAACGGCGATCGCTTCGGCCCAGACCGAGGCAGCTCAACTCAGCAGCGAAACGGGGCCGGCCCTTGTGCAGGCGATGGTGCAGGTGAAGGAGGCTGCCGCCCAGGCCGCCGAGAGGGCGCGCGACGCGATCGCGACGATCATTCCCGAAAGCGCGGAAGGCTTGTCGGATGCAACGCGCGTGGCCCTTGAACAGGTGATCCGCGACAGCGTCGAGCAGCGGCTTCGCGATGTTGAAACGGTTGCCGCCAAGGCGGTGGATTCCGCGCGCGCGGCGACGGACCGGCTCACGCAACAGATGCTGGTGCTCGGCCAGAGCGCGACGGCACTGGAACAGCATATCGAGAAGCAGGACGAAGAGCGGCGCGAAGCCGATAGCGAAGCCTTTGCGCGCCGCGTGGCCCTGCTGATCGATTCGATGCATTCGGCCTCGATTGACGTCGGCAAGATCCTGTCCGACGAAGTCGATGAAAAGGCGTGGGATTCCTACCTGAGGGGCGACCGCGGCGTCTTTACCCGGCGGGCTGCGCGGCTGATCGGCTCAAGCGAAACCAGGGCGATCCGCGCCCATTACGAATCCGACGGCGAGTTCCAGCATTCGGCGAACCGCTACATCCACGATTTCGAAGCGATGCTTCGAAGGGTGATGGCGGAGCGGGACGGCGGGCCGATCGCGGTGACGCTGATGTCCTCGGACATGGGCAAGCTCTACGCCGCGCTCTCCGACTCGATAGACCGCAGGCGTTAATCGCCGACGAATCGCCGATAAAGGTCGAGATCGTCGGGCGTGATCCAGCCGAAAATGTAATTGAGATCGAATAGAGCCGTCAGCACTGCCGCGACGATGGCCGCGCGGAGCAGGTGCCTCGGCAGGTTGAATCGGTGCGGAGCGCTTTGTGCCTGGCCGCGGACCAGCGGATTGCCGACTTCTTCGTCCGTCTTGATCCCGAACGGGAGCAGCATGAACGCGCTCCCGACAAAGAACAGGAAATAGATCGCGACAATCGAGGTCCACTTCATGCCGTTGCGACCTTCAGCACGATCACCTCGACGATGGGCTTCTTGCCCGTCCAGGCCGTTGCGCAGCGGCGTACGCCAAGACGGACCGCCTCGCGCATCTTCTCCTCGTCCGCCCTGGGATCGAACGCGCGTTGCGCGGAGTCGATGGCATCGGCGATAAAATCGTCGCGATCCTCCTCGACCGGAACGCCGAAAGGCCGGATGTGCGGCGTGCCGGCGAGTTCTCCATTCTCGCCAATGGGAAGTGCGACGGTGATCAGGCCGCCGACGCTTATCTTGCGCCGCTCGGTGATAGTGGCGCCATCCGCCGGAAGGATCACGTCACCGTCCAGCACAAGCCTCCCGACCCGGATCTCGTCGACCTTCTTCGGCTCTCCGGGGGCGAGGCGGATGAGGTCGCCGTTCTTCTGCAAAACCGCCTTGGGAACGCCGTGCTCCAGGGCGAACCGCGCCTGTTCGGCCATGTGCCGCGCTTCTCCATGCACGGGCACGATGATCTCGGGGCTGATCCAGTCGTACATGGCGGCAAGTTCCGGCCGGCCCGGGTGGCCAGAGACGTGAACGTGGGCCTGCCGCTCCGTAACGATGTTGACGCCCAGGTCCGACAGCGCGTTCATGATCCGGCCGATCGCGATTTCGTTGCCGGGGATGATTTTCGAAGAGAAGATGACCGTGTCGCCTTCGCTGAGTTTCAGTTCGTGGCTGTCGCTAGCGATCCGGCCCAGCGCCGCTCGCGGCTCGCCCTGCCCGCCGGTCGCGATGATCAGGACTTCGCGCCTGGGCAGCCGCATCGCCTCGTCGAAAGAAATGCGCGGCGGGAAGTCGAGAAGATAGCCGGTTGCCTGCGCAACGTTGAGGATTCGCTCCAGCGATCGCCCGGCAATGCACAGCTGTCGCCCGGTATCGACCGCGACCTCGCCGATTGTCTTCAGCCGCGCGGCGTTCGATGCGAAGGTCGTGACCAGCACTCTTCCCTTCGCTTTCGCCACTTCCTGACGAAGCCCTTCACGAACGCCCGCTTCCGAGCCTGACGCCTGCTGCTGGAAGACGTTGGTCGAATCGCAGACCAGAGCCAGCACGCCCTGCTCGCCGATCTTCTTCAGGGTCTCGGCGCTCGATGGTTCGCTCAGCACCGGAGTTTCGTCGATCTTCCAGTCGCCGGTGTGGAACACTCGCCCGAAAGGAGTTTCGATGCACACTCCATTGCCTTCGGGGATCGAATGGGAAAGCGCGACGAAGCGCACCTTGAAGGGGCCCAACTCCACCTCGCCTTCACGGTCGATTATGTGGAGCGGGACGTGGCCCGTCAGCCCCTCCTCCTCCAGCTTCGAAGCGATCAGCCCGGCGGTGAAGGGGGTTGCGTAGAGCGGAACCCTCAAGTCCTCGGCCAGGTAAGGAAGAGCGCCGATATGATCCTCATGCCCGTGGGTGAGGATGATCCCCGCGAGCCGCTCCTGCTGTTCCTCGATGAACTCCAGCTCGGGCAGGATGAGGTCGACGCCGGGATAATAGGTGTCGGCGAAGGTCAGCCCCAGGTCGACCATCAACCATTGGCCGCGGCAACCGTACAGATTGACGTTCATCCCAATCTCGCCCGACCCGCCGAGCGCGCAAAACAGCAGTTCTTCTCCGGGAATCATTCGCCCGCGATCAGTCCTTCGTACAGCAGACTCAACCCCTGTATCGTCAAATCGGGTTCAACGGCGTCGAAAACCCTGGTCCGCTTGTCGAACAAGGCGGCGAGCCCGCCGGTGCCGACGACTGTCACCGGCCGCCCGACCTCGGTCCTGAGACGCGCAATCAACCCTTCCATCATCGCCACATAGCCCCAATAGATGCCAATCAGCATCTGGCTCTCGGTGGTGCGGCCGATCACGCTCTCGTCTTCCGGCACCTCGATCGCGATGCGGGGAAGCTTGGCGGCTGCGCTGACCAGCGCATCGATGCTGAGATTGATCCCGGGCGCGATGATCCCGCCCTTGTAGGCGCCGCTTCCGTCGATGAGGTCGAATGTCGTCGCGGTGCCGAAATCGATGACGATCAGGTCGCCCCTGTACTTGGCGTGAGCGGCGATCGCGTCGAGCGCCCGGTCGGCGCCAACGCTTTGCGGCTCCTCGACGTCAAGCTGCATCGGCCAGGCGGCTTCGCCCTGCCCGGCGATTAGAGCCTTCACCCCGAAATATTTGCTGGCGAGCACTTCGAGATTGTGCGTCGCTCTGGGAACCACGGTGCCGATGATTACCGCGCTGACGTCGTCGGTGGTGTAGCCCTCGAGGTCGAGGAGCTGACGCAACCAGACGGCATATTCGTCCGCAGTCCGGCGCGGGTCCGTGGCGATCCTCCACCGGGCGCGGATCTCCGCCGCCTTCACCAAAGCGAAGACGATATTGGTATTGCCCACGTCGATCGCGAGAAGCATGGTCCTCAGCCCAGAGTCACGTCGGCGGCGTGAATGGCACGGACGCTGTCATCCGGCAAACGAAGCCGCAAAGTGCCATCCGGATCGATACCATCGAAGCGACCGTGGACGATCGCGGAGTCCGCTCCATGGACTCTGAGTTCGACTCCCAGCGGATGGGCTCGGGCCAGCCAGGCTTTGGCAAAATCGGCAGAGGGCGTCGCTCGCCACAGGGTCAGCATCCGATCCATCGACCCGGCGAGGATCGGAGCGAAAGCTTCCGGCAGGATGCGGCCGCGCAAGTGCGCCGCAGTCCGGTCTTCCAATTGCGGTGCGGCGGCGAGATTGACCCCGAAACCGATGACCACCCGGTCCCCCTGGCGCTCCAGCAGGATGCCCGCGACCTTCACCCCATCGAGAAGCAGGTCGTTCGGCCACTTGAGGGACAGGCGCTCCCCGGGGGTCGCGCCGTCCAGAGCCTCGATGAGAGCAAGGCCTGCGACCAGCGACAGGGCCTGCGCCGGCGGATCGCCCGGAGCAATAGAGACGAGCGTGCTCCCGAAGAAATTGCCGCTTTTTGTCACCCAATGACGACCCTGCCGGCCCTTCCCGGCGGTCTGCTCCAGTGCAACGAGCCAGTCCCCTTCGGCCGCGCTCGCGTCGGCAAGAAGGTCGGCGTTGGTCGAGCCCGTGGTCTCGACGATCCGGATTCGGGTCAGAGGAGCGTCCCCGCGGCGCGGTCTGCCAACTCTCCGAGCGGCCCGATGATGAGATAGCCGACTGGCGATACAAGCACCGCGCAGGCGAAGATCACCAACCCTTCGACCGGCTCGCGGACACGCGCATAGGCCGGAGCCGGCTCCTCCATGTACATGATCTTGACCACCTTGAGGTAGTAATAGGCCCCGATCACCGCGCCGATGATGCCGACGACGGCCAACGCCAGAAGCCCTGCCGAAACAGCGGCGTTGAACACCACCAGCTTGGCCCAGAAGCCAAACAAAGGCGGGGCGCCGGCGAGGCTGAACATGAAGATCGCGAAGGCGGCCGCGAACGCCGGCCGGGTGTGGGAGAGGCCCGCGAGGCTCGCCATGTCCTCAATCGGCTCGCCGTTCGCGTCGCGCATCCACAAGGCGCACATGAACGCGCCGAGAGTCATCACGACATAGACCGACATGTAGAACAGCACCGACGAAGCACCGGCCGCGCCTCCAGCAGCAAGGCCGATGAGAGCGAAGCCCACATTGTTGATCGACGAATAAGCCAACAACCGCTTGATGTTCATCTGCCCCCAGGCCCCGACCGCACCGAGGAAGATCGAGGCGAGCGCAGCGAAAATGATGATCTGCCGCCAGGCGTCGGTCGCCGGCCCCAGGGCCTCGACGCAGACCCGCACGCCCATCAGGAGCGCGGCCGCCTTGGGCGCGGTTGCGAAGAAGGCCGTGACCGGGGTCGGGGCGCCTTCGTAGACGTCCGGGGTCCACATGTGGAACGGAACCGCGCTGACCTTGAAGGCAATCCCGGAAAGCAGGAACACAAGTCCGAACAAGAGCCCGAGCGAGTGCATTCCTTCGCGGGCGAAAGCAGCGGACACGCCGGTGAAGCTCATCGTCCCGGTGAAACCGTAGAGCAGCGAAATTCCGTAGAGCAGGATCCCGCTCGCGAGCGCCCCGAGGACGAAATATTTGAGGCCCGCTTCCGCCGAGCGGTCGTCGGTTCGGCGGTAGGATGCAAGAACGTAGGACGGCAGGCTGAGAAGCTCCAGCCCGACATAGAGCGTCATCAGGTTGGTCGCGGAGACCATCACGCTCATGCCGACCGCGCTGAACAGGATCAGCACCGGATATTCGTTGGCGTGCTCCGTGCCGCGATCGAACCATCCATGCGCCATCAGGACGGCCACCGCCGCGGACGGGAAGATGATCACCTTTGCGAAGGATGCGAATCGGTCGGCGGAAATCAGCCCCCCGAAAATCGGCCCGGCGTGCGTCGGAGCACCGACCAGGGCCACGGTCGCTGCAACAAGCAGGATCACTGCGGTCCAGCTGATTGCAGCCACCGCACGCCGCTCGGCGAAGGCCGCTGCCATCATCAGCACGATCGCGCCAATCGCCAGGATAATCTCGGGGAGAATGGCGGCAAAATAGTTCATTGGTGCACCGCTCCCGAGTCAAAGGCCTTCAACGGCTGCTTCCCCGCAGTCGGCAGCGAATCCCCCTTCGGAGCAACCCGCTCCACGCGCTGCAGGATGTAGGTGACGTCGTTTCGCATCGGGGCGAGGAAGCTTTCGGGATAAACGCCCATCCACAGCACAGCCAGCGCGATCGGGCCAAGCAGCCACCATTCGCGAGCCGACAGGTCGGGCATTGCCGCGGCCTCCTTGGTTCGCGCCTCGCCGAAACAGATCTGCCAGTAGAGCCACAGCATGTAGCAAGCGCCGAGAATGATCCCGGTCGTGGCTGCGAGAGCCGCCCAGGTCGAGGCCTGATAGGTGCCGGTGAGGCTGAGGAACTCGCCGACGAAGCCGCTGGTGCCCGGCAAGCCGACCGCCGCCATCGTGAACAGCATGAACAGGAGCGCATAGCCCGGCATGTTGTTCGACAGGCCGCCATAAACCGCGATCTCGCGGGTGTGCATCCGGTCGTAGATGACGCCGACCACGAGGAAGAGAGCGCCGGAGACGAGGCCGTGGCTGAGCATGACGATCAGCGCACCGTCGATCCCCTGCCGGTTCATCGCGAACAGGCCGAACGTAACGAAGCCCATGTGCGCGACGGATGAATAGGCAATCAGCTTCTTCATGTCCTTCTGCACCAGCGCCACGAGCGAGGTGTAGACGATTGCGATTCCCGACAAAGCGAACATGAACGGGATGAACTGGGCCGAAGCGTCCGGGAACATCGGCAGCGAGAAGCGAACGAAACCGTATCCGCCCATCTTCAACAGGATGCCGGCGAGGATGACGGAGCCCGCTGTCGGCGCCTGCACGTGCGCGTCCGGCAACCAGGTATGGACCGGCCACATCGGGAGCTTGACCGCGAAGCTGGCGAAAAAGCCTATCCAGAGCCAGGTCTGGACGTTCGGCGGGAAATCGTAGGCCATCAGCGCCGGGATCGAGGTCGTGCCGGCGGTCGCGACCATGTAGATCATCGCGATCAGCATCAGCACCGAGCCGAGGAAGGTGTAGAGGAAGAATTTGTAGCTGGCCCTGATCCGGTCGACGCCGCCCCAGATGCCGATGATCAGGTACATCGGGATGAGGCCGCCTTCGAAGAACACGTAGAACAGGAACAGGTCCTGGGCGGCGAAGACGCCGACCATGAGCGCGTCCATCAGCATGAACACGGCCATATATTCCCGGACCTGCTTCTGGATCGACCGCCAGCTCGCGAGGATGCAGATCGGCATCAGGAACAGGGTCAGCTCGGTCAGGAGCAACGCGATCCCGTCGATTCCCAGCGCCCAGGAGAAGTTGCCGGCAAGCGCGACATGCTCTGTGAACTGCCACTGCGGGCCGCCGGGAACGAAGGCAATCCACATCCAGATGCCAATCGCAAGACCGGCAAGCGTTGAAAGAAGCGCGATCCAGCGGGCCGCATTGGCGCTCACGAACAGGCAAAGAAGCCCGGCAACGAGCGGGAGCGCGATCAGGAAGGACAGCACTGGAAAACCGCTCATTTGGCCCACCAGAATGCCCAGCTGGCCGCGCCTATCAGGCCGAGCAGCATCACCAGCGCATAGCTGTTGAGATAACCGGACTGGAGCCGGGTCGTGACGCGATTGCCGGCCCCGACCGCGACCGCCGCTCCATGCGGTCCGAAACGGTCGATGATCCCGACATCACCGCCCTTCCAGAACAGCCGGCCGAGCCACCACGCGGGGCGGACGAAGATGCGGTCGTAAAGCTCGTCGAAATACCATTTGTGGAGGACGAAATTGTAAACCCCCGGGAAGGCGGCAACGAACGCAGCGGGCGCGTCCGGGTCGCGGATGTAATTGTTCCACGCGATCCACAGTCCGACCACCCAGGCGACAAGCGGCATGATCTTGATCAGGAACGGAACTGAGTGCGCGGCGTGGGCGAGATGTTCGCTGAAGACGATGCTTGCGCGCCAGAACCCGGGAGCGGTTTCCGGGCCGACGAAGATGCCGTGGAAGACCTGCCCCGCGAAAACCGCTCCAAGCGCGAGGAGGCTGATCGGGACCAGCATCGTCCACGGGCTTTCGTGCGGGTGGTAGCCTGCCGTTCCAGTCGCGGCCGAGTGGGCTTGCGCATGCGCGGAATCGCCTTCTGATGCCTCGGCCTCGGGCATATGATGGACGGCGTGTTGGACATGCTCCGAGCCCGCCCACCTCGGCTTGCCATAGAAGGTCAGGAAGATCAGCCGCCAGGAGTAGAAGCTTGTCAGCAGAGCCGCGAAAACGCCCAGCCAGAAGGCGATTCCTCCCGGCACCGAGCCGCTCGCCCAGGCGCTTTCGAGAATGGCGTCCTTCGACCAGAAGCCGGCGAAGCCGAGCGGGCCGAAGCCAACGCCGGTGATCGCCAGCGTGCCGGCAATCATCACCCAGAAGGTGAGCGGGATCTGCTTCCGCAAGGCGCCGTAGAACCGCATGTCCTGTTCATGGTGCATCGCGGTGATGACCGAGCCCGCGCCGAGGAACAGAAGCGCCTTGAAGAAGGCATGGGTGAACAAGTGGAACATCGCCGCGCCGTAGGCGCCGACGCCGGCCGCGAAGAACATGTAGCCCAGCTGCGAGCAGGTCGAATAAGCGATCACCCGCTTGATGTCGGTCTGGGCGCAGGCGATCGTCGCCGTGAAGAAACAGGTCGCGGCGCCGACATAGGTGACGACATGCCCGGCGATCGGCGCGGCCTCGAACATCGGCGACAGGCGGCACACCATGAACACCCCGGCGGTGACCATCGTCGCGGCGTGGATCAGGGCGCTGACCGGGGTCGGGCCTTCCATCGCGTCGGGAAGCCAGGTGTGGAGGCCGATCTGGGCGGACTTGCCCATGGCCCCGACGAACAGGAGCAGGCACAGCAAGGTCATCGTGTCGACGTGCATCGATGCGAAGCCGATGGTCGAACCGGCCATCCCTGGAGCAGCGGCGAGGATCGCCGGGATCGAGACGGTTCCGAACACCAGGAACGAGCCGAAGATTCCGAGGCTGAAGCCGAAGTCCCCGACGCGGTTGACGACGAACGCCTTGATCGCGGCCGCGTTGGCGGATGGCTTGTGATACCAGAAGCCGATCAGGAGGTAGGAAGCGAGGCCGACCCCTTCCCAGCCGAAGAACATCTGCACGAGGGTATCCGCCGTGACCAGCATCAGCATCGCGAAGCTGAACAGCGACAGATAAGCGAAGAACCGCGACTGGCTCGGGTCCTCCTCCATATAGCCCCAGCTGTAGAGGTGGACGAGGCTGGAAACCGTCGTGACGACGACCAGCATCACCGCGGTCAGGCTATCGACCCGAAGCGCCCAGTCGACGACGAAACTGCCCGAATGGATCCAATCGAGCACCGGCACGACCTGCGGCGCGGCATTACCTGCGATGAAAGCAATAAAGATCGGCCAGCTCAGCGCCGCTCCAATGAAGAGCGCGGCGGTGGTGATCGCCTTTGCAGCCGTCTTTCCGATCCAGCGGCCGAACAGCCCGGCGATAATCGCGGCGGCGAGCGGCAGGAAGACGATCAGCTTGAGGGAAATCGCCATGCTCATCAGCCGCGCATCCTGTCGGCGTCGTCGACGGCGATGGAGCCGCGGCGGCGGAAGAAGATGACGAGGATGGCAAGGCCGATCGCGGCTTCGGCTGCGGCGACGGTCAGGACGAACATCGCCATCACCTGCCCGGTGAGATCGCCGAGATAAGCGCTGAATGCGACGAGGTTGATGTTCACCGCGAGCAGGATCAGCTCGATCGCCATCAGCATCAGGATGACGTTGCGGCGGTTCAGAAAGATTCCAAGCACGCCGATGACGAAGACGATCGCGGCGACCGTCAGATAATGCCCCAGCCCGATCATAGCTTCATCCCCTCGCCTACGCCCGGATCGGTGAGCCTGATCGCCTTTTCCGGATTGCTTCGGTTCTGGCGCCAGACCTTCGGCGTCCGCGTATCGCCACGCTTGCGATGAGTGAGAACGATCGCCCCGATCATGGCCACCAGCAGGATCAGCCCGGCAAGTTCGAACGGGAACAGGTAACGGCTGTACAGAAGCTCACCGATGGCGACGATGTTCGGAACCGCGGTCGGCGGCGGAACGGCATTGCCGATGCCCGTGCCATGCTCCCAAGCCGCCACGGCAACGATCATCTCGGCCATCAGGACGAGCGCGACAATCAAGCCGAACGGAAGGTTTTTGGTGAATCCCGAGCGGAGAGTCGCGAAATCGATGTTCAGCATCATCACGACGAACAGGAACAGCACCGCGACCGCGCCGACATAGACGATGACAAGGAGCATCGCGATGAACTCGGCACCGACGAGTACCATCAATCCCGCCGCGTTGAAGAAAGCGAGGATCAGCCACAGCACGCTGTGCACCGGGTTGCGCGCGAAAATGACCGCCACCGCCGGAACGATGGTCAGGGTCGCGAACAGGTAAAAGGCGATGAGTGC
>JBDZVP010000127.1:0-3996 GCA_040255765.1 Sphingomonadales bacterium
ACCTCCGGCCCCCAGATTCGTAGTCTGGTGCTCTATCCAGCTGAGCTACGGGCGCACGCCGCAATGGGCGGGAGCGCGCGACATAGGGACAGCCTTCAGGTGAAGCAACCCTGCTGTTCGTGACAATTGCGCGTAGGCCCGGCCCTTCCTAGACAGCGGCGATGCGTGGCTTTGCACTGGCACTGACGGTCCTGCTTTCGGCTTGCGCGACCGCGACCAACGCGCCGTCGCTTGCCCCCCGTGCAGCCGAGTCAATCGATCCTCGAGTCCCGGTCCCCGAGCCGGTGCTTTCGACCGCACCGACGGCCGGCCTGGTCGAAAAGCTCGACGCGCTGGTGGCGCAGGCGGTTGCTGGCGATCGAGCCTTCTCGCCCTTGATCGAGCGCGCTCGCCAACTCGCCGAAGCGGCCGGCGCGAAGGAGAGCGAGAGCTGGGTCGTCGCCCAGCAGGCGCTTTCCGCCGCGGTCGGCGCACGGCTTCCAGTCACTTCGGCGGTTGGCGATATCGACGCGCTCGGTGCGCAGCGGGTGCAGACCCTCGGAGGAATCGGCGCGGCGGACCTGGAGGCAATCGGCTCGGCTGCCGCCAAAGTTGCCGAGATCGACGAGCGCGAAGCTGCCGCCATCGACTCGGTCCAGAAAAGGCTGGCGCGCTAGCGCGGCCTAAGCGCGCGTTCCCGGGCGGCGGGCCAATCGTCCGCAACCATTTCATAAACGATCTGCGGATTGACCTCCGGCCCGAATCTTTCGTCGGTGAAGTCGAGGTCGTCCCGGCGGCGCATTCCGAGCCGCTCCATCAGTCCCGCGCTGCTGCTATTCGGCGGAATCGTCATCGCGATGACGCGGTCATAGCCGAACCGGCCGAAGCCGAGGTCGAGGCTTGCGATCGCTGCTTCCTTGGCGATCCCCTTCCCCCAGGCGCTTTCCCGAAGTCTCCAGCCGATCTCCGGAGTTCCAGTCAGTGCGCCGGCGCCAGGCGCGTTGACGCGCTTGAGCCCGCAAAAGCCCTGGGTTTCGCCGGTCGCCTTGTCCTCGACGATCCAGAAAGTGTGGCCGAAATCACGGGTGAAACCGCTGATTCGGGTGAAGGCGGCGTTCCACTGCTCGGGTGTCTGGACTCCGCCGAGATGCTCCATCACCGCCGGCGTGTTCATGATCGCGTAGAAGGCGGCCTCGTCCCCATCGTCCCAGTCTCGCAGGCGAAGCCGAGCGGTCTCGGCCACGACTTCAGCCATTGAGGAGCTTTGCCGCATCCACGGCGTGATAGGTCAGCACCCCGGCCGCGCCCGCGCGCTTGAACGCGAGAAGGGTCTCGAGGATCAGCGCGTCGCGATCCCCTGCCCCCGCCGACGCCGCATGCTCGATCATCGCATATTCGCCACTCACCTGATAAGCGAAGGTCGGAACGTGGAAGCGTTCGCTGACCCGGCGAACCAGGTCGAGATACGGCAGGCCCGGCTTCACCATCACGAAATCGGCGCCTTCGGCGAGGTCGAGCGCGACTTCGCGCAACGCCTCGTCGCTGTTCGCCGGATCCATCTGATAGCCGCGCTTGTCGCCCTTGAGCCGCCCGAGCGAGCCGACCGCCTCGCGAAACGGGCCGTAGAAGGCCGAAGCATATTTGGCGGAATAGGCCATGATCGCGGTGTCGATCTTGCCCGCCTCTTCCAGAGCGGAACGGATCGCACCGACCCGGCCGTCCATCATGTCCGACGGAGCGACAATATCCGCCCCCGCCTCCGCCTGCACCAGTGCCTGGTCGACGAGGATTTTCACCGTCTCATCGTTCAGCACCCGGCCGGCTTCGTCGACGATCCCGTCGTGGCCGTGACTCGTATAGGGATCGAGCGCGACGTCCGTCAGGATACCGATCTCCGGGACGGCATCCTTGATCGCCTTTGTGGCCCGGCAGATAAGATTGCGGGGGTTGAGCGCTTCTCGCGCATCGTCGGTGCGAAGTGCGTTCGGCGTGTTCGGGAACAGGGCCACGCAAGGGATGCCGAGCCGCGCTGCCTCGCGGGCACGATCCGCGAGCTTGTCGACGGACCAGCGGCTGACGCCCGGAAGCGCGTGGATCGGCTCCTCGCACCCCTCGCCTTCACAGATGAACAAAGGCCAGATGAAATCGGACGGCGAAAGGCGGTTCTCTGCGAGCATCGCGCGCATCCACGGGCTCGACCGCCCGCGGCGCATCCGGATGGAGGGAAAGGAAGCTGTGGTCATGGTCGCGCCTATAGCGCCATTGAGCGCCTCATCCAGCCGGTCTTAGCGCGCCGCCGGGCTCCCGCGTGCCAAGCGCTTCTTCCAGCATTTCTTCTTCGGCTGGCGCGGGCGCCATCATCCGTGCCTTCTTCCACCCGCCCTGCAGGTAATAAGCGACGGCGAGAACGAGATTGGCGAACGAGCTGACCGGAAAGCTCCACCAGATCGCATCGGCGCCAAGCCACTGGTCGGTTCCGAGAATGAAGCCGAAGCGGACGGGAACGAGGCCGATGCAAAGGATGATCAGGGGAGCCCACACCGCGCCGTTGGCGCGAACGGTCGCGAACAGGACCATGGTGATCCCGAACAGGATGAAGTTCCAGGTCGCGACCAGGTGGATGTGCCTTGCGATCGGCAGTGCCGGGCTGTCGCCGCCCATGAACAGCGCCATTACCGGGCGGTCGGCCAGCGTCATCAGGATTACGAGCACCGTCGTGATCGCAACCGAATAGAGAATTCCGGAGCGGGTGATCCTGCTTACTCGCGACCAGAGCCCCGCGCCGATATTCTGCGCGACCATCGCGCTGACAGCGGCGCCTAGGGCCATCGCGGGCATCTGGACATAGGTCCAAAGCTGCATCGCCACGCCGAACGCCGCCGCCGTATCGACTCCATAGCCGTTCACCATCCCGACAAGGGCGAGCGCGGACAGGGAAATGACGATCATCTGGATCCCCATCGGGAAGCCCTTGACGATGATCGTCTTCAGGAGCGCGATGTCGCACCACAAATAGCGGAACTCGGTGCCTCTCAGGCGAAGGGGGAGGTCGCGCAAATAGATGTAGCCGAGAAGTCCGATGAGGGCGGCGTAGTTGGCGATCAGGGTTGCGGTCGCTGAGCCCGCGATTCCCATGCGCGGCGCTGGACCCAGCCCGAGGATGAAAACCGGGTTGAGAGCGCTGTCGAGCACCACCGCGACGAGCATGAACCACAGCGGGGTCATGCTGTCCCCGGCGCCGCGAAGGCTCATCATCAGCATCGTCAGAAGCAATAGCGCCGGCATGGCGAGGAAGATGACCCGGAGGTAGGCGAGCGCGAGCGGTGCGGCCGGGCCGGGCGTTCCGAGGAGCGCGAGGATCGCCGGCGAGAGGAACCAGCCGGCGGCAGCGACGGCGGCGCTGATCAGCAGGAACGCGCCCGCGGTGGTGCCAACGACCCGCCGCGCTTCGTCCACGTCCTTCCGCCCCATCGCCTGACCGACGAGAATCGTCGCAGCCATTCCGAAACCGAAGACGAACGAAATCAGCAGGAACATCACGATATTGGCGTTCGAAGTCGCCGCGAGCGCGTTCTCGCCGAGGAAACGGCCGACCCAGATCGCGTTGACGGTGCCGTTCAGCGACTGGACGATGGAGCTTGCGAGCGTCGGCAGAGCGAACATGAGCAAGGTCGGCCCGATCGCGCCTTCAGTGAGATTCCCTCGCTTGGGGCGTTCGACGTCCGCCATGCAGTTGCTCCTTTAGCCGAGCCTCTCCAACGCAGCGCGATAGCGTTCGGCTTCCGCGGCCTTCTCGGCATGGTCGGCGCGGGCCTTGTCGACCGCTTCGGGTTTGGCGCGCTCGACAAAGTTCGGGTTGGACAGACGTCCGGCGAGGGAGTCGCGTTCCTTTTCGGCGGCTTCCGCAGCCTTCGCGAGCCGCGCCTTCTCCGCGTCGAGGTCGATGATGCCCTCGAGCGGAATTGCGTAACTCGTCCCGTCGACGAGAACCTGCGCCGCGCCGGTGCCGTTGAAGGC
>JBDZVP010000028.1:0-2944 GCA_040255765.1 Sphingomonadales bacterium
AGAAAAATGGTGGGCGTGGCAAGGATTGAACTTGCGACCCCTGCGATGTCAACACAGTGCTCTACCACTGAGCTACACGCCCACTCGGCCGGTCATTTAGGGGTGGGCTGCAAAGGGCGCAACCCGGTAAAATCGGCGTTCGGCAAGCCGTTACAGCCGGCCGTGCTGATCCTCGGTCTGGAAGATCCGGTCCACTTCGGCGACGAGATCCTTGAGGTGGAAGGGCTTGGACAGCATTTTCGCTTCCGGGGCGGTCCGCCCGCTCTGGAGGGCAACCGCAGCGAAGCCGGTGATGAACATCACCCGGATATCCGGGTCCATCGCTGACGCCTTCTGCGCAAGCTCGATCCCGTCCATTTCCGGCATCACGATGTCGGTCAGGAGAAGGTCGTAATGATCGGCCTCGAGGAGCGGAATCGCCTCCGTCCCGCAGCCCACCGAATCCACGTCGTAGCCAACCCGCTGCAAAGCGCGCTGCAGATATTCACGCATCGAGGTGTCGTCTTCGGCGAGGAGGATTCGGGGCATGGCCTTATAATGCGCTGAAGAATTGCGATTTGCCAGAAGCGAATGACGGGCCAATGCGTTGCAGCATCTCTGTGCCGGTCCTAATCTGGGACAATTGTCCGTGAACCCTCTTTCGCCTCCGATCCTTCACTCCCCTCGCGGGCGGCTTCCGGTCGTGCTGTCGGTTCCGCACGCGGGCCGCGATTATCCCGACTGGCTGCTCGATCTTTCCGCGCACGGGCGCGATTCTCTTGTCGCGCTTGAGGACCCGCTCGTGGACCGGCTGGTGTGGCGAGCCGTCGGCCACGGGGCGGGGGCAGTCATTGCCCAGGCGCCGAGGGCGGCAGTCGACTGCAACCGCGCCGAGGACGAGATCGATCCGGCGCTGATCCACGGCCACCGCCGGACCCGCCCAAGCCCGAGGGCGCGCGGAGGGCTGGGAATCGTACCGTCGCGAACGGCGGCGCATGGCCAGTTGTGGCGGCAACCGATCGCAAGCAAGGAACTTCAGCGGCGGCTGGACCAGGCCTACCTGCCCTTTCACCGCGGCATCGAGGGCTTGCTGTCGCTGGTCCACGCCCGCTTCGGCTGCGCCCTCCTCCTCGACTGCCACTCGATGCCGCCGTCGAAAGGGACCGCGCAGATTGTTTTCGGCGATCGCTTCGGCCGCAGCTCGGCCCCGTGGCTGATGGCGGAAGCCTTGACCGTCGCGACCGAGGCCGGGTTTAGCGCCGCGGCGAACGATCCTTTCGCCGGAGGCCATGTGCTCGACCGCCACGGATCGCCGCAAACCGGAATTCATGCAATCCAGGTCGAGGTCGACCGGCGTTGCTACCTGACACCAGCCGGCGGGCCGGGCCGGCGGTTCGACAAAATCGCTGTCCTGCTGGAGAGTCTCGCGATCCGCCTGGGAGCGCTTCTCCTGGAGCGCCGCCTGCCGCAAGCCGCGGAGTAAAAGCGCCGCCCCGTGGGTGCCGGGGCGGCGCAGTTCAGGGAGGGGCGCACCCACGAGTGGCGCGCTGGCCTTGCGGACCCGAAGGGGATGGCCGGGGCCGTTCGGCTCGATTCAAATGGTGAGCGGCTTCAATCCGTCAATTCGGACCGCCGCGACATCGCCACGCCTCGTCCGTCCCCGGGAGGGGACGGCTTGGATCGCCACGCCTCGTCCGTCCTCCGGACGGACGGGCTTTGGCGATCAGGCTTCGGCGGGCTGGCGCTGGGCGGCGTTGATCGGGCCTTTGCCCTGGGCGACCTGCTTGGTGAACAGGTCGCGGACCAGCGACAGCGAGAACAGGTGGGCGTAAACCAGCGGCAGGAGCCCGCCCTGGTTGTACTTGCGAAGCTCGTCGCCGCGAAGCTCGCGAAGCTTTTCCTCATCGACCATGCGGAAGCCGCGATAGACATAGGGCTGGGTCGCGCCTTCCGGCTGGATGGCGACTTCGCCGTCCATCAGCAGCCCGCTCTGCACGAGGTCGGCCATGAACGCGGCGGTCCGCTGGCTCGCTGCCTCGAACTGCTCGCAGAACTCCAGGATCGCCTTGGTCGCCTGGCTCGGCTGGCCGTCGTCGTCGAACAAAGGCTGGCCGTCCTCGAATTCGCCGATCGAGCCGGCGGTCGGGTCGAAGCAAAGCGACAGCTCGTCGCTGTCCTGCTTCAGCCGCGCCAGCAGGAACGGATAGCGGCGGATGTAGGCCGGGATGTACATGTCCGGGTCGAGCATCTTCCCGTTCTCGTCGACGAAGGCGTTGACGCCCTCGCTCAGCCCCATCAGCGCCAGCGGGACCGGCGTGTCGCCGATCGCGAAGATGATCGGATAATGGCGCGCGAGCAGGGTGAATTCGTCGACCGTCGCGGGAATCGCGTGGGTCGCCGCGATCGTCGGCAACTTGTCGACCGGCCGGATCTTCATCTTCCCGTGGACATTGGAGCTCAGCGGCTCGAGCGCGGAATAAAGGAGCGGCAGCTGCTGTTGGGTCGGCGCTTCGGTCGCCATTTCAAATCTCCGTGATGGTCTCTTGGGGCTTGCGTCGAAGCGCCGGCCGGAAGTCGCGGGACGCCTTATGCAAGGGAGGGTAGTTACGCAAGCATAGAGCGCCGGGGGCTACGAATCCCTGCAGGATCGCCGCCCTCGCGAAGTTGACGTTGACAGTGAGCGGGGTCGAAACGGGGGTCCTTCTACTTCTTCTACTTTGTGACCTTCGAGCGCGACATTCGTGCTCGGCAGTCCCCGGACTGACTGCGCGCGAATGTTCGCAATGTTCGCGGTGACGGCGGTGCTTGCGATTCCGATGATGCAGGTTGTCAAAGAGCCGGACGGTCGAGCGGCGATCCTCTGGCATATCGGCGGCTGTGTAGGACAGTGGAAAAAGTGGGTTCAGTGGAAAGGGGCCGTCACGGGAGTGAATCCCGTGACGTCGGTCCTGTCGCCTTCTCGCGG
>JBDZVP010000028.1:3044-10100 GCA_040255765.1 Sphingomonadales bacterium
AAGGGGCCGTCACGGGAGTGAATCCCGTGACGTCGGTCCTGTCGCCTTCTCGCGGCTGATGCCGCTCAAGGCGCAGGCCGTCCGCTTTCGCAGTCTCTCGACGTTGCTCACGCAACGCTCGGCTGCTCAAGGTTCATCGATTATTCAACGCATCCCTGCAAATCCGGCGTTCATGGGGCGAGTTGAGTGACAATCACCGCGATCCTGGCATTGTTGCCGGTTGTCTTCGGGATGGGCTTCGGGCTTGCCGGGGACCTTCCGCGCGTGCGCAGCATCGTCGTCGAGGACCAGCTGATCATCCGGGTTCCCGTCCGCCCCGACCCCCCGCCAAACATCGAGTGGGTCGAGCACAAGGGCCCCAAGTGCATCCATTCGAGCGAAATCCGCGGCGCCTTCCTGTCGGCGAGCGACCATGTCGATTTCGTGATGAAGGGCCGCCATTTGCTCCGGGCAGAACTCGACGAGACCTGCCCCGCGCTCGATTTTTACGCCGGCTTCTATCTCGCCTCCGACGACGGCAGGATTTGCGTCAAGCGCGACTCTATCCGGTCGCGGATGGGCGGGGCCTGCGGGATCGAGAAGTTCCGAAAGCTGGAACCCAAGCGCCGGAACTAGCGCTTTTCCTTGAAGTTTTGAGCTGAACGCACCATAGCGCTCGAACAGCGGCAGCTTTGCAGTTCGCCGCCGATTTTTTCCGGAACCCACATGACTTTTGCCGACCTCGGCCTATCCGACCAATTGCTGCGCGCCGTTGAAGACAGCGGCTACACCGAACCGACGCCAATCCAGCGCGGGGCGATCCCCGCCGTTCTGATGGGCAAGGACCTGGTCGGAATCGCCCAGACCGGCACCGGCAAGACCGCCGGTTTCGTCCTTCCGATGATCGACATATTGAGCGAAGGCAGAAGCCGGGCGCGGATGCCGCGCTCGCTGATCCTCGAGCCGACCCGCGAGCTCGCCGCGCAGGTCGCGGAGAATTTCGAGAAATACGGGAAGAACCACAAGCTTTCGATGGCGCTCCTCATCGGCGGGGTCCAGATGGGCGACCAGGTCAAGGCGCTGGAAAAGGGCGTCGACGTCCTGATCGCGACGCCGGGCCGGCTGATGGACCTGTTCGGCCGCGGCAAGATCATGCTCAACGACTGCAACCTGCTGGTCATCGACGAAGCGGACCGGATGCTCGACATGGGCTTCATCCCGGACATCGAGGAGATTTGCTCCAAGCTTCCGGCGAGCCGGCAGACGTTGCTGTTCTCGGCGACGATGCCGCCCCCGATCCAGAAGCTGGCGTCGAAATTCCTGAAGGAGCCGAAGCGGGTCGAGGTCGCGCGCCCCGCGACCGCCAACGTCAACATCGACCAGCGCCTGGTCGAGGTGAAGGCCGCCGACAAGCGCGAGACCTTGCGCAAGTTGCTCCGCGAGGAAGGCGTCAAAACCGCGATCATCTTTTCCAATCGCAAGAGCACGGTTCGGGAACTAACGACCAGCCTGAGGCGCGCCCGCTTCGCCGCCGGCCAGATCCACGGAGACATGGACCAGTCCGACCGGATCGCTGAGCTCGACCGGTTCAAGAGCGGCGAGATCAACATTCTCGTCGCCTCCGACGTCGCCGCCCGGGGGCTCGACGTGAAGGACGTGAGCCACGTCTTCAACTTCGACGTTCCGTGGCAGCCGGACGATTACATCCACCGTATCGGACGAACCGGCCGGGCGGGGGCCAAGGGCATCGCGATCACTTTGGCGACGCGCGAGGACTCGGATCAGGTCGCGGCGATCGAGAAGCTCCTCGGACGCAAGATCTCGAGGCTTGGAGCGACCGCAACCGAGTCCCAGCGCAAGAGCGAGCCGGAGAAGAAAGCGCAACCGCAGGGGAAAGCCGAGCAACAGCGGAAATCCGAACCCAAGCGCGAGCATCCGAAGCCCTCGCCGGCAAAGGCCGAGCAGCCCAGGCGCCCGGATAAGCCGAAAGAGCCGGTCGACGCCGACAGCGACTGGAACGGCCCTATGCCCAGTTTCCTGAGCGTCAGCGCGTCCTGAAACGGTCACAAGGCTGACACTGGAAAGCCCGTCCGCCGGTCCCTAGCTGGAAGGCAGAAAGGGATTTGCAGATGAACGATTACGTCCTTCCGCCGGTGTGGAGCTGGGAGCAGCCCAACGGCGGCGAGTTCGCAAGCATCAACCGCCCCGTCGCCGGCGCAACCCACGACAAGGAGCTGCCGGTCGGGAAACACCCGTTCCAGCTCTATTCGCTCGCCACGCCCAACGGCCAGAAGGTCTCGATCCTGTTCGAGGAGCTTCTGGAAAAAGGTCATCGCGATGCCGAATATGACGCCTGGCCGATCCGGATCGGCGAGGGCGACCAGTTCGGAAGCGGCTTCGTCGCGATCAATCCCAATTCGAAGATCCCGGCCTTGGTCGACCGTAGCGGCCCCGAACCGGTCCGGGTGTTCGAATCCGGCGCGATCCTCATCTATCTCGCCGAGAAATTCGGTGAGTTCCTGCCCGAATCCGGTCCCGAGCGCGCGGAGACCCTGTCATGGCTGATGTGGCAAATGGGCGCTGCGCCCTTCCTTGGCGGCGGCTTCGGCCACTTCTTCGCTTATGCGCCGGAGAAGTTCGAATATCCGATCAACCGCTATTCGATGGAGGTGAAGCGGCAGTTCGACGTGCTCAACCGGCGGCTCGCGGACAATGAATATGTCGCGGGCGGCGACTACAGCATCGCTGATATCGCCATTTGGCCCTGGTACGGCGGGGTCGCGCTTGGCCGCAGCTATGAAGGCGCGGACAGGTTCCTGGCGACCCATGAATATGAAAATGTGATGCGCTGGGCAAAGCAGATCGACGCGCGTCCGGCGGTCAAGCGCGGGCGGATCGTCAACAAGATGACGGGCGACCCGGCGCAGCAGTTGCATGAGCGCCATGACGCCAGCGACTTCGAGCTGAGGACGCAGGACAAGCTGCAGGCCAGCGACGAAACCGAAGCGGTCAAGGACGACGCGATCTGAAGCTCCTCCCTGTCGCGAAGCGATGGGGAGGTGGCAGCGCGAAGCGCTGACGGAGGGGTCCCTCCACCATTCGGCTGCGCCGAGAGCGGCCAGGTCGGACCGTCTGGGAGACGGTCCGCTTCTGGGCGCTCCCCCTCCCCACGAGCTACGCTCGCAGGGAGGATCTATATCGTTCGAAAAATCCGTCCGCGAATTCGCTCAGCCGCCCGTCGCCGATCGCCTCGCGCATGGCCTGCATCAGCCGCTGGTAAAACCACAGGTTGTGCTCGGTCATCAGCATCGCTCCGAGGATTTCGCCCGAGCGCACGAGGTGGTGAACATAGGCGCGCTCGAAATGCGTGCAGGCCGGGCACGGGCAGCCCGGTTCGAGCGGATCCTTGTCCTCGGCGAAACGGGCGTTGCGGATGTTGATCGGGCCGTCGAGTGTGAACGCCTGGCCCGTTCTCCCCGAGCGGGTCGGGAGAACGCAATCGAACATGTCGACACCGCGCAGGACCGATTCGACGAGGTCGTCGGGCTTGCCGACACCCATCAGGTAGCGCGGCCTGTCGCCCGGGAGCATCGGCGCGGCGAAATCGAGAACCCGGCACATCGCCTCCTGCCCCTCGCCGACCGCAAGCCCGCCGATCGCGTAACCGTCGAAGCCGATCGCGGTCAGCGCCTCGGCCGAGCGGCCGCGAAGCCCCTCGTCGAGCCCGCCCTGCTGGATGCCGAACAGGGCCCCGGCACCGGAGAATGCGGCTTTCGAACGCTCCGCCCAGCGCATCGAGCGCTCCATCGCCGCCTCATGCTCGGCGCGCGTCGCGGTCGCGGGCACCAGCTGGTCGAACGCCATGGCGATGTCGGAGCCGAGCAGGTTCTGAACCTCGATCGACCGCTCCGGACTGAGCATGTGGCGCGAGCCGTCGAGATGGCTCGCGAAGGCGACGCCCTCTTCGGTCACCTTGGTCAACTCGCTGAGGCTCATCACCTGGTAACCGCCACTGTCGGTGAGGATCGGCCGGTCCCAGCCCATGAAGGCGTGGAGGCCGCCCAGCCGCGCGATCCGCTCGGCGCCGGGTCGGAGCATGAGATGATAGGTGTTGCCGAGGATGATGTCGGCGCCCGAGGCGCGAACGTCGGCGGGCTTCATCGCCTTCACTGTTGCCGCAGTGCCGACCGGCATGAAGGCCGGCGTGCGGATTTCCCCGCGCGCCATGGCGATAACGCCGGTGCGCGCCGCTCCGTCGGTCGCGGTGATGGTGAAGGTCAGGCGGGGCATGGCGCGCCCCTAGCCGAGCAGCGAGGAGCGGAACAGCCGTCATTGCCAGCCGCAACGCTAATCAATAATCTCGGCTAAGGGGGTATGGGATGACGAAGCTTTCAAAAGTGCTGCTGGTGGCAGCGCTTATCGCCAGCGGGCCGGCCATGGCGGCTGCTAACGATTGTCCGCCGCATGAGCCGGGGTACCTTCCGTGGCTAACCAACGGAATCGCGAAGGGCGACCTGTGGGCGTGGGTCTATCTGGAACTGGACAAGGACGCCCGGCCCAAACGCTGCCTGATGGGGGATAACAACATCCATGATGCCGACACGCGCTTCTTCGCCTGCGACGCGATGAAGGAAAGCTGGAAACCCGCGACCGAAGCCGACGCCAAGGCTGTTGCGTCGACAACGGTGAAGCGGCTGTTCATTCTGCCAGGGCCGAAGCGGGACAAGGAAATCCGCGAAGCCAAGACCCTCTGGTTCGCGCAGCATCCAGACCAGCGCCCGGAATGCTACCCGGACGACTGATACAGCTAACCCCGCATGCTCGAGCTCTGGGCCAGTGGGATTGGTCAGTCGTCCTTCCAGGGAAGCCCGGCTTCTGCCGCCAGAGCCTTCCAGCGTTCCTTCTCGATGCCGCTGCCCATTTTTTCGATTTCCGCGCTTACCTCTGGCGATCCCATCAACTGGCGCGCAGCGGCGCCGCCAAGGACCTGTCCGGCCTGCCCGAGCGATTCGACACCTTCGTTTTTCAGCGCTGCAATGGTTTGCGAGCGGCACTCGGTGAGAATGATTCGGTCGTATAGAGCGGCCGCACCTGCGTTGAGTTTGTCGCGATCAGCCTGACTCAGGCTAGCCATTCCGGACAGCGCCGGGTTTTTCGTTACTGCGGCGAACATCCATTTCACCAGCAGTGTCCGGTCGGCATCAGTCGTTTTCTGCACCACACAACGGCTGAGATCGTCGGTGAATACGCCTGCATCTGCTGGAGCAGCGCAAGCCAGAATGAGTAACCCAAAACATGCTTCGATACGCATAATTCCCCCTTCCGGCCCGAGCATCCCGTTCGTAGGTGGGCCGGTGCGACCTGGTCCAGTGAAATCCTAGAGCGCCTTGGTCAGGCCGATGTTGAACTGGGTGTAGCGGTAGGTGAAGCCGGTGCTGACGGGCGTGTTGGTCCACAGGATTCCTGCGGTCAGCGCCCAGTCTCGCTGGAACCGGGGGCTGGTGACTCGGGCGTTGAAGTAACGCGAGCTTCGCCAATTGCTCTCGCTGTCGCGCTGGGCACCGTAGCCGACCGCGCCCAGGAGCTGCCAGCCGCTGACGAAGCGCCGCACCTGAATCACGGGGAGGACTTCGGCGTACCAGCGCGGCGAATAATAATCGAACTCGCCGGGGTCGCTGCTGTGGAACCAGCGGGTGCGGAGCTGGGCGGTGAGGCCCCAGTCCGCCTTGACGACGTGAACGTAGGTCGCGCGCAAGTGGGTCCGGACATTGTCGCCGGTGAACGGCTGCACTCCGCCGACCAGGGTGACGACGTTGCGATCATCCGCCGGGAGATCGAGGGCGGCGCCGGCGAAAGTGTAATAGATCCCGCGGTCGAGCCCCTGCGGGGTTTCGAGGATTTCGCGCTCGATGAAGAACTCCTTCCGGAAGCGCGCTTCGTCGTGGATGTTGGCCGAGCCGAGGACGGTGTGCCCGTCGGTGCCGACGGCCGCCGACCACTTCCAAGCACCGAGCGAATCGGCGGCCCGAATGTAGGCCCGCTCCATCGTACGGCTGCGCTGGCCGAGTGGAGTGAAGCGCGCCTTTTCGATGCGGACGCCCCAATGCTTTTCGGGGCCGGCGTAGCTGAGGTCGAAGTCGATTCCGGCCTTCAGGATTTCCGTGTCCTCGGCGTCGCTCGAATAAAAGACGTCGGCGCCGATCGCAGGGCCGCTGGCGATCGCGGCAGCGAGAAGAAGCACGCTCATTTCGTTCCCCACTTCTTCTTGAGGCCGAGGCTTTCGACCGCATAGCCCCACACGCACATCGGCTGCATCATCAGCGCGTAGCAGACGAGGTAGAAGATCAGGCCGCGCGGATTGTGACGGACCTTCAGCCCCTGCTCACGGAACATCTTCGCCTGCGCGCGGAAAATGATCGTGTTCCACAGGATGGCGATCGGGATGACCGCCAGAGTCATCAGGCCGGCGACCCAGTAAAGCTGGAAGAAGATGGCAGCGATGACGCCGGGGATGAAGACGAAAGTGTAGGTGGCGTCGAGCGGAAGAAACAGCAGGTTCCACCAGATGAACATCTGCGACAGGCGCCGCCTGAACAGCAGGCTCTCGTGCTGGTTCAAAGCCTCGATGAGCCCGCGGGACCAGCGCTGGCGCTGGCGAGCGAACTGCCGGAAGCTGGTCGGCGCGTTGGTCCAGGCGATGGCGTCTTCGGCGTAACCGATGCGATAGCCCTTATCGAGCATCGCCCAGCTGAGAACGATGTCCTCGCCGACCACGTCCTGCCAACCGCCGACCTCCCGCAGCGCCGAGCGGCGGTAGAGCGAGAAGGCACCCTGGGCGACGAGCGTGCCCTGGTAGAGGCTCTGCATCCGCTTCACCGCGGCGATTCCGTGGAAATAGTCCCACTCCTGGGCGCCGGTGATGATGTTCTCGCGGCTGTTGCCCACGAGGATCGCGCCGGCCACCGCCTGCGTATGGGCCGGGTCGGAGAGGTAGCGCTCGACGAGCCGTCCAAGAGCGCCCGGATGGAGGCGAGAATCGCCGTCAATGGTGACGATCAGGTCGTGCCTCGCCTGCTC
>JBDZVP010000028.1:10200-18422 GCA_040255765.1 Sphingomonadales bacterium
ATCACCCAACTCAAAGCCACGAAAACCGCGATCCCGAACTTTACCGATACCGGAATGTAGATGCGGGGCCGTCCGCGCAAAGGCGCGTCGGCAAGGCTAGCCATTTCAGGGGGTACTCCTGGTTTACTCGTCCACGTTCAATTTCCGTTAAATGCGACGAGTTAACCAGGGGTAAACATCCAGTCCGAAACGGTCAGACTTTTGCCGGCAGTAGCAGGCTTGAATCGCCGTAGCTGTAGAAGCGATAGCCCGTCGCGATCGCATGGGCATAGGCGCGTTTCATTACCTCTAGGCCCATCAACGCGCTGACCAGCATGAAGAGCGTCGAGCGCGGAAGGTGAAAGTTGGTCATCAACCCGTCGACCGCCCTGAATCGGTACCCGGGGGTGATGAAAATGGCGGTGTCGCCCTCGAAAGGGTGAATCACGCCTTGCTCGTCGGCGGCGCTCTCGATCAACCGAAGCGATGTCGTTCCGACAGCGATCAGCCGCCGGCCTGCCTTGCGCGCGGCATTGAGGCGCCCGGCCGTCGCAGCGTCGATCCTGCCCCATTCCGAATGCATCCGATGGCCTTCGGTATCGTCCGCCTTCACCGGAAGGAACGTGCCGGCGCCGACGTGGAGAGTCAGCGTTTCCCGAAGAATCCCCCGATCGTCGAGCGCCTGGAGCAGCCGGTCGGTAAAGTGAAGCGCGGCGGTCGGCGCAGCGACCGCTCCTTCCTCGCGCGCGAACACTGTCTGATAATCCTCGCGGTCGGCTTCGTCGGCGGGGCGCTTCGACGCGATGTAGGGCGGCAGCGGCATGCGCCCTGCCCTCTCGATCAGAAGCTCAACTGGCTCGTCGCCCTCGAACTCCACGAGAAAGCTGCCGTCAGCGGCTCGCTCCATCGCGATCGCCATCACGCCCGCCTCGAAGTCGATCCGGTCGCCCGGCCGAAGCCGCTTTGCGTTGCGGACGAACGCCCGCCAGCTTCTCGGACCGGCCCGCTTGTGAAGGGTGACGCCAATCCGGGCCTCCCCTCGACTGCCCTCGAGCTGGGCCGGGATGACCCGCGTATCGTTGAACACGAGCACGTCGCCGGGCTGGAGCAGGCCCGGCAAGTCGAGCACCTGCCGGTCGGAGATCGCGCCGCTTTCGACCAGCATCAGCCGGGCCGAATCCCTCGGCCGCGCGGGCCTCAGTGCAATTCGGTCTTGCGGAAGGTCGAAATCGAACAGGTCGACGCGCATCAGCCGCCGGGCGTATTCTCTTGGCTGACCGCCTCGGGCTGCGCTTGCGGGGCCGGAGCCGGCGCGGCGGCCGGGGTTCCGTCGCCGAGGCTCGCGTGGACGATTTTCGTCGGAGTCGCCGGGGGTTCGCCGGGAGCGATTGCGTCGACCGCCTCCATTCCGGAAATCACCCGCCCGAAAACCGTGTAGTTCCCGTTCAGAGACGCATTGGGCGCGAACATGATGTAGAACTGGCTATTGGCGCTGTCCGGGCTTTCGGCGCGCGCCGCCGCGACGGTGCCGCGAATGTGCGGGAGCGAGTTGAATTCGGCCTTGAGGTCCGGAAGCTTCGATCCGCCCTCGCCCGTGCCCGTCGGATCGCCGCCCTGTGCCATGAAGCCGGGGATCACGCGGTGGAAGATCGTTCCGTCATAGAAGCCCTGGCGGACCAGAGTCTGGATTCGATGGACGTGATTGGGTGCAGCGTCGGGACGCATTTGAATGACGACGGTGCCGCCATTCGAAAGCTGCAGGATCAGCTTGTTGGCCGGATTGGCGGCGATTTCCGCCGGAGCTGCAAGGGGAAGCGGAGCCGCGACAGGCTCCGGCACAGGCTTTGCGGCGAGCAGCACGAAGGCGAGGACCGGAAGTGCGAGCAATTTCATATGGTGAGACTTTCAGCTTCGGCCGAGTTGGCGGGCAACGTCGGCGGCGACCGCGGGGGTGACGAACTTGTCGATCGAGCCGCCATAGCGGGCAATTTCCTTAACCAGCCGTGAGGCGATCGGCTGGAGCGAGACAGCGGCCATGAGGAACACCGTCTCCACGGCCGGATCGAGCTGCTGATTCATCCCCGCCATCTGGAATTCATATTCGAAATCGCCCGCTGCCCTCAGCCCCCTGATGATCACCGACGCATCCTGCGCCCGGGCGAAATCCATCAGGAGGGAATCGAAATCGACAACCTCGATCGAGCCGTTGGCGAAGCCGGCGATCTCCCGCCGGACCATGGAGAGCCGCTCCTCCAGAGCGAACATCGGCTGCTTCGATGGATTGGTCGTGACTCCGATCACGAGCCGATCGACGAGTTTCATCGCCCGCCGGATGATGTCGAGATGGCCGAGCGTGATCGGATCGAACGTGCCCGGATAGACGCCTATTCTTTCAGCCATTTACCGGTCCCGCTCGATTGCGAAGCGCGCAATTGCGCGAAGCATGTCCGCCTCTTCGCCGTGGTCCGAGAGATGGTCAATGCCTTGCTCGACCAGGAGGCGCGCCTGCTGCGCCGCGCGTTCGGGTCCGAGGAGAGAGACGAAGGTCGCCTTGCCTTTCTTCGCATCCTTGCCGGTGCGCTTTCCAGCCGCCGCCTCGCTGCCGCTGTGGTCGATCAGGTCGTCGGTGATCTGGAAGGCGAGGCCGATGTTGCGGGCGTAGCCGCGATAGGGCGTTCGGGCCTCCTTCGTCAGCCGGGTGATGATGCACGGCGCCTCCACCGCATATTCGATCAGGGCGCCGGTCTTGAGCTGCTGAAGCCGGGTGATCGCGGCGAGGTCGAGCGCCTGCCCCTCCGCAGCGAGATCCATCATTTGCCCGCCGGCCATTCCATTCGGGCCCGAGGCTCGCGACAGTTCCAGAACCAGCTCGGATCGAACCAGCGGATCGCGGTGGGTCGCCTCATGCGCGAGGATCTCGAAGGCCAGCGCGTGGAGGCTGTCGCCGGCGAGGATCGCGGTGGCCTCGTCATAGGCCTTGTGGACTGTCGGCTTGCCGCGCCGGAGGTCGTCGTCGTCCATCGACGGCAAGTCGTCGTGGATTAGCGAATAGACGTGGATGGCCTCGATCGCCGATGCGACCCGCAACGCCTGTTCGCCGTCGATTCCAAACAGTCTCGACGCAGCGATGGTCAGGAGTGGACGTAACCTCTTTCCGCCGCCGATCGCGGCGTGACGCATCGCCGAATAGAGCCGGTCGCGGCTGTCGTCGGGCGGCTGCAGGAGAGCCGTGAAGAACGCGTCGACCTGGCCGGAGACTCGGTCGGCTTCGGCTTCGAGATCGAGCCCGGGGCCGTCGACGACCTCAACCGACATCGAAGGGCTTCGCCCCCGCCGGTTTTCCGTCGCTTCCGAAGGCGATCTGCTCGATCCGTGCCTGGGCGGCCTTCAGCCGAGCTTCGCAGTGACGCTTGAGCCTGTCGCCTTCCTGGTAAAGCTCGATCGACCGGTCGAGCGGTGCTTCGCCCTTTTCCAGCGTCCGCACGATTTCCTCCAGACGCCTGAGCGCGTCCTCGAAGCTAAGCTCGTCCTGCTGCGTGGGAGCGTCCATGACCGTGGAATGACCCTCTCAGGCGGTGGAATCAAGGTTGGGATGAGGAGCGAATATCCACATCACCCGCTCATGCTGAGTAGCCGGTGAAACCGGCGTATCGAAGCACCGTCCTTCGATACGCGCCTGCGGCGCTACTCAGGATGAGCGGTTCATCCTTGAGTTTGATTACTTCTTGAACGGGTCGCGGATGCCCGGGACGATTTCGTCCGGCGCCAGTGTCTCGCCGTTCTCCGCGGCGGCGAGCGCTGCTTCCGCATCGCGCTCGTTCTGCTCCCGCTCGGCTCGAAGCTGCTCGATCAGGGCCTGCCGGTCCTCTTCGAAATTCTCGTCCGCGGGTGCTGCCGCGCCGGCTGCCTTCTGGGCCTTGGCGACAGCCGCATCGAGCTCGCGCTGCGAGGTCAGGCCAAGCGTCACCGGATCTTTCGCAGTGATGTTGGCCATGTTCCAGTGCGAGCGATCGCGGATCGCGGAAATGGTGGTGCGCGTGGTTCCGATGAGCTTGCCGATCTGCCCGTCGCTGAGCTCGGGGTGGTTCTTGACCAGCCAGGCGATTCCGTCCGGCTTGTCCTGGCGCTTCGACAGCGGGGTGTAGCGCGGGCCCTTGGTGCGGCGGACCTGGTCCGGCACCTTCTGGATCTGAAGCTGATAGTCGGGGTCTTCCTGCCCCTTGGCAATTTCCTCGTGCGTCAGTTCGCCCGATCGGACCGGGTCGCGGCCGGTGAGCTTGGTTGCCGCGGTGTCGTCGGCGATCGCCTGCACTTCGAGGATGTGGAGGCCGCAGAAGCCGGCAATCTGCTCGAAGGTCAGCGAGGTGTTCTCGACCAGCCAGGCGGCGGTCGCATGGGGCATCAGGGGCTGGGCTTGCTGGGCCACTCGAATTCTCCAGACTTCAGAAACGAATAGGGCCGCCCCTCGCGGAGCGGCCGGTCGGCGGCGATGTACTCTCGTGACGGCTGATCGGCAAGGTCACGGCGCAACCTCCAGCACGATCTTGCCGATATGCTCCCCCGCCTCCATCCGGGCATGGGCGACGGCGGCACCCGCCAGCGGAACGATGCTGTCGACAACCGGGCGCAACCGCCCGCCCTCGACAAACGGCCAGACCGTCTTTGCGATTTCGTCGGCGACCATCGTCTTGAACTCGACGGATCGCGGACGGAGCGTGGATCCGGTGAGGGTCAGGCGCCGGCGCATGATGTCCGGAATCGCGATCTCGGCGGATGCTCCGCGCTGGAACGCGATCGAGACGTGGCGGCCATCGTCGGCGAGGCAGGCGATATTGCGGGAAACGTAATCGCCACCGACCATGTCGAGGACCACCTGCGCTCCGCGCCCATCGGTCAGCGCCTTCACCGCTTCGACGAAATCCTGCGACTTGTAGTTGATCGCGCTGCCGGCGCCGATCTCCTCGGCTCGGCGGCATTTGGAATCGGTCCCGCAGGTGACGATCACGGTCAGGCCGAACAGCCGGCCAAGGGCGATCGCCATGGTGCCAATTCCGCTCGTTCCTCCGTGAACGAGCACCGTGTCGCCCTCGGCCGCGAACCCGCGCTCGAACAGGTTCGACCAGACCGTGAACAGCGTCTCGGGAATCGCCGCCGCCTCGACCAGAGGAAGCACCTCCGGGACCGGCAGGCAGGTGCCGGCGGGAGCGACGCAATATTCCGCATAGCCGCCGCCCGCGACCAGCGCGCAGACCTTCTGCCCGATGAGCGCGCCGGCACCGTCGCCCGCCTCGACCACCTCGCCCGCGATTTCGAGGCCGAGAATGTCCGGAGCGCCCGGAGGTGGCGGGTAAAGCCCTCGGCGCTGGAGGATGTCAGGGCGGTTCACACCCGCCGCCGCGACCTTGACCAGAACCTCGTTTTTGCCCGGTCTCGGCACCGGCCGTTCGACCAGCGCAAGCTCCTCGGCTCCATCGGGCTGCGGGGCGACGACGGCTTTCATGGATGCTGGGATCGCGCTGTTCACAGTGGCGGGCTTATTGACTTCGTACATGCCCCGGTCAACGACTGAGCCATGGATTTGGACGACCTCTTCCCGGACAAGCCCAAGGACCCGCTGACCGAGCTCGGAAAGCAGGACCTCGACCCGCTTTCGATGGACGAGCTGCAGGCGCGAATAGAGGCGCTTAGGCAAGAGATTGCGCGGGTGGAAGCGCACATGAATCGGGCGCAGACCCACCGCTCGGCAGCGGAAGAGCTGTTCCGGAAGAAATGAAACCGCTCCCTGCGGTTTGGGCGCCTTATTCACCCTCCATACTCCCTCATCCCTTTATAAACTGGGGATAAGCGGGGCCGCGCCCCTTGATTGCGCGTTGCCTGCATATGACATTGACTGTCAGAGAGCCCGGGTTCTCGCCCGGAGCGGTGGGAGTACCAACGTAAATGCCTAGTTTCGCTCGCGAACTCGAAGAGACCCTGCACAATGCGCTCGGCGAAGCCAGCCGGCGCAGGCACGAGTATGCGACACTTGAACACCTGCTGGTCGCGCTGATCGACGACGAGCACGCCTCCAAGGTGATGACCGCCTGCGGAGTCAATCGCGACGAGCTCCGCGCGTCGGTGAAGCATTATCTCGACAATGAGCTCGGAGCGCTTGTGGCCGACACCAGCACCGACCCGACCCCGACCAGCGGGTTCCAGCGGGTGGTCCAGCGCGCGATCCTGCACGTCCAGTCTTCGGGCCGAGACGAAGTGACCGGAGCCAACGTGCTGGTCGCCCTTTTCTCCGAGCGCGAGAGCTACGCCGTCTATTTCCTCCAGCAGCAGGACATGAGCCGGCTCGACGCCGTAACCTACATCAGCCACGGCGTCGGCAAGGGCGAGACAGCGGCCGAAGCGCGGCCGCCCGAAGGCTCGGAGGAGAAAGCCGAAAAGGAGGGCAAGAAGGAAAGCGCCCTCAAGCAGTTCACCGTCGACCTCAACGAGAAGGCGAAGGCCGGCAAGGTCGATCCCCTGATCGGGCGGATGCCGGAGGTCGACCGGACGGTCCAGATCCTCTGCCGCCGGTCGAAGAACAACCCGCTCTACGTCGGCGATCCTGGAGTCGGCAAAACCGCGATTGCGGAAGGCCTGGCACGCAAGATCGTCGAGGGCGACGTTCCCGACGTTCTGAAACCCGCCACGATCTACGCGCTCGACATGGGCGCGCTTCTCGCGGGCACCCGCTATCGCGGCGACTTCGAGGAACGGCTGAAGAGCGTCGTCAACGAGCTTGAGAAGCTCCCCGACGCGATCCTGTTCATCGACGAAATCCATACGGTGATCGGCGCGGGAGCGACCTCGGGCGGAGCGATGGACGCTTCGAACCTGCTCAAACCCGCGCTCTCCTCGGGTGCGATCCGCTGCATCGGCTCCACGACTTACAAGGAGTTCCGCAACCATTTCGAGAAGGACCGGGCGCTTCTGCGCCGGTTCCAGAAGATCGACGTCAACGAACCGACGGTCGAGGACACGATCAAGATCCTCGCCGGCCTTCGCTCGTCGTTCGAGGAGCATCACCACGTCCGCTACACGCCCGACTCGATCAAGAGCGCGGTCGAGCTGAGCGCTCGCTACATCCACGACCGCAAATTGCCCGACAAGGCGATCGACGTGATCGATGAGGTCGGAGCGATGCAGATGCTCGTCCCGCCGAGCCGCCGGAAGAAGGTGATCACGCCCAAGGAAATCGAGGCAGTCGTCGCGACGATGGCGCGGATCCCGCCGAAGTCGGTTTCGACCGATGACAAGCGCGTGCTTGCAAACCTGGAGGCGGACCTGAAGCGGGTCGTGTTTGGCCAGGACCTCGCGATCGAGAAGCTCGCCTCGGCGATCAAGCTCAGCCGCGCCGGTCTTCGCGATCCCGACAAGCCGATCGGCAATTACCTCTTCTCCGGCCCCACCGGCGTCGGCAAGACCGAGGTAGCCCGCCAGCTCGCCTCGATCATGGGAATCCCGCTGCAGCGGTTCGACATGTCCGAATATATGGAGCGCCACGCGGTCAGCCGCCTGATCGGCGCCCCTCCGGGCTATGTCGGCTATGACCAGGGGGGCCTGTTGACCGACGCGGTCGACCAGCATCCGCACAGCGTGCTCCTGCTCGACGAGATCGAGAAGGCACATCCGGACCTGTTCAACATCCTTCTGCAAGTCATGGATCACGGAAAGCTGACCGACCATCACGGCAAGACGGTCGATTTCCGCAACACCATCCTGATCATGACCACCAATGCCGGCGCCGCCGACATGGCTCGGGAGTCGATCGGCTTCGGCCAGGTCACTCGCGAGGATGCGCAGGAGGACGCGGTCAAGAAGATGTTCACGCCCGAGTTTCGCAACCGGCTGGATGCGATCGTGCCCTTCTCCTACCTGCCGCCCGCGGTGGTCGCCCGCGTCGTCGACAAGTTCATCCTCCAGCTGGAGCTCCAGCTTGCGGACCGCAACGTGCACATCGAGCTTGACGACGAAGCCCGCAAGTGGCTGGTCGATAAGGGCTACGACAAGCTCTACGGCGCTCGCCCGATGGGCCGCCTGGTGCAGGAGAAGATCAAGCAGCCGCTGGCCGAGGAATTGCTGTTCGGCAAGCTGGTCAACGGTGGCGAGGTCAAGGTCCGGATCAAGGACAATGCGCCAAGCTTCGAGATCGTCCCGGCCGCTCCCAAGGTGAAGGCGAAGCCGAAGAAGAAGGCGGCGGCGAAGAAGAAAGC
>JBDZVP010000028.1:18522-21520 GCA_040255765.1 Sphingomonadales bacterium
GGCGCCGCCTTTGCGCGCAGCTTGGCGCCGGTTTGGGAGATGTTGGAAAGCAGCGCCGGATGGCGCTCGCTCATCGTAATCAACAATGCCGGAAGCGGTGCATCGACGCGCCTGGTCGACCGCCTCCCGCCACCCACCTGTTTTCCGAATGACACGAGTCGCGCAGCCCCCATTGCTCCGCTCGGCTGGCTTCAAGGAACGTCTGAAGCAAACGACCGATGGATACGCTGGCGAAAACTTGCCTGACTGGATCGAACCGAGCGGCGCGAGCTTAGCCAAGTTTCCCGCTTGGTCAAAAGCGGTGTGGTTAATGGCGGCGCGAGCAGGTCACTCCTTGTCCTGGACCTCGATCCGGCCCTGCGAGCCGTTAGCCGCCGGAGATACGCGGATCGTGAACCGTCGTTCGTCGATGAGTCGCTTGCCCCGCGCCTGGGAAAGTTGAATCCTCCGCCGCCGAATCCGGAGGGGAAAATTCGTGAAAGCCATTCGCTCGCTGTCGCCGCTGGCGATCCTGTTCGCCGCCACCGCACTGTCGACCCCAGCGCTTGCAGCGCCGGCGACCGGGCCGAGCCGCTATCTGACGGGGGAAGATCTCTTCAACCTCGAATGGGCCAGCGACCCGCAAATCAGCCCCGACGGAAAGACGATCGTCTACGTCCGAAAGTCCAACGATATCATGACCGACAAGGCACGCTCGACCATCTGGATTGTCGATGTCGCGAGCGGCCAGCAGCGCCCGCTGCTTGCCGGAAGCGGATCCTATTTCTCGCCGCGCTGGTCGCCCGACGGAAGCCGGCTAGCCTATGTCGCGGCCGAGGGCGCGAGCCCGCAGCTTTTCGTCCGCTGGATGTCGAGCGGCGAGAGCGCGAAAATCACCCAGCTTCCCGAAAGCCCGGGCGCGATCGCCTGGTCGCCGGACGGACGGCGGATCGCTTATTCGATGTTTGTGCCCGACGATGCCGCGAAGCTCGGCAAGGCGCCCGCCAAGCCCGACGGCGCCAAGTGGGCCGACCCACTGACCGTGATCGACGCGGTCACCTATCGCGCCGACGGTGCCGGTTACCTTCCCGCCGGCTACGAGCAGATTTTCTGGGTTCCGGCCGACGGCGGAGCGCCGACCCAGCTGACCTTCGGCGCGACAAATGCCGGCGGGCCGGTGTCGTGGACGCCCGACGGCCGGTCGATCCTATTCAGCGCCAACCTGTCGAAAAACTGGGAGCGTGAGCCGGTCGACAGCGAGATTTACCGGATCAGCATCGACGGCGGCGCCCCGGTCGCGCTCACCGACCGCTACGGCCCTGACGCAGGGCCGGTCGTGTCGCCGGACGGGCGGCACATCGCCTACGTCGGATTCGACGACAAGCATCTCGGCTATCAGAACACGCAGCTGTACGTGATGAATGCCGACGGCTCGGGCAAGCGCCTGCTCACCGGCTCGCTAGACCGATCGGTCGGAAGCCCGGCGTGGAGCGGCGACAATGCGATCTACGTGCAGGTCGAGGACCGCGGAGTAATGAAGGTCAGCCGCGTCGGGCTCGACGGCTCGATCCGCGAGATCGCCAGCGGGATGGGCGGCGGCGAGCTCGACCGGCCCTACACCGGCGGCGATTTCAGCGTGTCGAGGAACGGAGTCGTCGCTCTGACCTCGGGCGATGCGCTTCACCCCAACCAGGTCGCGGTTGCGTCGGGCAATGGCGCCAAGCGCCTGACTCGGCTCAGTTCGAGCCTGCTGGAATCCAAGGTGCTCGGCAATGTCGAGAAGCTTCCCGTCACCTCGTCCTTCGACCAGCAGCCGATCGATGCGTGGATGGTCACTCCGCCCGATTACGATCCGGCGAAGAAATATCCGTTGATCCTGGAAATTCACGGCGGCCCCTATGCCGCTTACGGGCCGCAATTCTCGACCGACGACCAGCTTTACGCGGCGCACGGCTATGTCGTCGTTTATGCCAACCCGCGGGGATCGACTTCCTATGGCGAAGCCTTCGCGAACGGCATCGAGAAAGCTTATCCGGGCCACGATTACGACGATCTGATGAGCGTCGTCGACGCCGCGATCGCGACCGGTCATGTCGACCCGAACAACCTGTTCGTCACCGGCGGATCGGGCGGCGGAGTCCTGACCGCATGGATCGTGGGCAAGACCGACCGGTTCCGAGCTGCCGCCAGCCAGAAGCCGGTGATCGACTGGGCGAGCTTCGTCCTGACCTCGGACGGCGCGGCTTATTATTCGCCTTACTGGTTCGCAAAGAAGCCGTGGGAAGACCCGCAAGGCTATTGGGCGCGCTCGCCGCTGAGCCTCGTCGGCAACGTGAAGACGCCCACCATCGTCGTGGTCGGAAGCGAGGATTATCGCACTCCCGACAGCGAGTCGGAGCAATATTATACCGCGCTTCAGCTACGCGGCGTTCCGACGCGGCTGGTGAAGGTCCCGGGAGCGAGCCACGGCGGCCTTGCCGACCGGCCCAGCCAGTCGGCGGCCAAAGCCAGCGCCATCCTTGCCTGGTTCGACCAATACCGGCTGAAGGACTCCGCGACGGCGGCGTCCGCGGACGGTGGGGCTTCCCCGCAAGCCGCACACTAACTAACGATACGGTCACGCGAGTCCGCGGCAGCCTTTTCGCTGCACGGACATTTTGACCCCTGGGGAGAGAGACTTGAAAACGACCAGCTTCCGCTTGCTTGCCGCAACCGCAATCGCGCTCGCCTCCGTTCCGGCCATTGCTCAGGACATGGGGCCGTTCGATCCCGCGCGGCTTTCGCAGATCGACAAATATATTTCGTCCGATGCTTTCCAGGGCCGCGGACCGGCAACGCCCGCCGAGACGATGACGATCAACTATATCGCCGACCAGTTCAAAGCCGCGGGAGTCCAGCCGGCCGGCGACACCGTCAATGGCCAGCGGTCCTATTTCCAGGCGGTGCCGCTGCTGAAGTCGGAATTCGCGACGGCGCCGACATTCACGCTCAACCTCGGCAACGGCCAGTCGATGCCGCT
>JBDZVP010000029.1:0-21311 GCA_040255765.1 Sphingomonadales bacterium
CGTGCCGTAGAGCCTGAACGGAACGGTGATGTACGAGGAGCCTGCCGCGCCTTCCATGCCGGTCGGCTTGCCCACTTCGGAATGGATGGTCGCATATTTGTCGTAAGCTGCGGCGAACTGGCTCTCCGAAAGGCCGCTGGCCTGGCCGTCCTGGCCCCACATTTTGCGAGCCTGCGCGAACTTGCGTTGCTCCAGCAGACCGCCGTAGCGCTGGACCGCCTGGCCCGCCGCCTCGGCGCTTGCGGGATCGATTGGCCCCTTGGGTTCCTCCAGCGGGGTTCGATCGTCGGGAAGGCCGCCCGCCGTTCCCGGAGTGCCGGGGGGAGCGGCCGAATCCAAAGGCGCGGAACTTCCTTCGACGGGGCCATTGCCGATTGTTCCGGGCTCGGCGGAATTGCCGGCGACGGTGGCGTTGCCTGCCATTTCGTTCTGCGGCTCGGGAGCCTGCGTGCTGCACGCGGCGATCGCAAGCATCATCAGCGAGCTTCCAATCGGAATGCGAAGCCAGTTCTTTCGCTTGCGCTTTATCATGGCGGTTCAACGCGGGAGCGCCGGAATGTTCCGAAACAAGCGCGGAACCGCTGTTCGCAAGGCGCGTTCGTTTCGCAACTTTAACAGGCCTAACAGGGAGGTTTCCCATGGCGGACGACCACGGTCATGATACTGAGCATACGACGGTCGTTGAGCGCGACGGTGGCGGAGGTGGCGGCGGAGTTCTCGCCGTGGTCCTCCTGATCATCGTCGTCCTGGTGCTGTTGTGGGTGTTCCGCAACGATCTCGGATTCGGAAATTCCGGCACCAACATCAACGTTCCCAATTCAATCGACGTCAACGTCAACCAGAATTGAGCTCGGCGGGGTCTGACCCCGCCGGCGAACAGACGCGCGGTAGGCGAGTCCCGCGCGTGACGGGCGCAGTTCCTGCATGCAGGGGCTGCGCCCGTTTGAGTTTGCGCGGATGTGCGACTAACCCCTTGCGCCCATGAGCCTGGATTACATGAGCGGCTTCGGGGGCCATTTCGAAACCGAGGCGGTCGAGGGAGCGCTCCCCGAAGGCCGCAACTCGCCGCAGCGGCCAGCCTACGGCCTTTATGCCGAGCAGCTTTCGGGCACTGCGTTCACCGCTCCAAGGCACGAGAACCGGCGAAGCTGGCTCTACCGGATGCGGCCGACGGCCGACCATCGGCCTTACGCCCGCTACGAAGGGGCGAAGCTGTTCGCGCCGGGCACCGTGGACGAGCCGCTTCCGCCCAACCGGCTGCGCTGGGACCCGCCGAAGGACCTTCCTGAAGGAACGGACTTTGTCGACGGACTGGTGACGATGCTCGCCAACCGGGACCCCGCCGACCTCGAGGGAGTCGCGGTGCATCTGTATCGAGCCTCGAAGAGCATGGCGAACAGGGTGTTCGTCGACGCAGACGGCGAGATGCTAATCATCCCGCAGCAAGGGGCACTCCGGGTCACGACGGAGCTCGGAATCCTCGATCTGGCGCCGGGCTGGGTCGGACTGGTGCCGCGGGGAGTCAGGTTCCGGGTCGAGGTGGAGGGCGAATCGCGCGGCTATGTCGCCGAAAACAACGGGCTTCCCTTCCGTCTCCCCGAACTCGGGCCAATCGGCGCCAACGGCCTCGCCAACGCGCGCGATTTCGAAACGCCAGTCGCTTGGTTCGAGGACAGGGACGAACCGACCGAGGTTATTCAGAAGTCCCTGGGTTCGCTGTGGACGATGACTCTCGATCATTCGCCGCTCGACGTCGTTGCCTGGCACGGCAATTACGCGCCATGGCGGTACGAGCTTGCGAGGTTCAACACCTTCAACAGCGTCAGCTTCGACCATCCCGACCCGTCGATCTTCACCGTGCTGACGAGCCCGAGCAACGTTCCCGGTCGAGCCAATGCCGACTTCGTCATCTTTCCGCCGCGCTGGATGGTGGCCGAGGACACGTTCCGGCCACCCTGGTTCCACCGCAACGTGATGAGCGAGGCGATGGGGCTGATCCACGGCGCTTATGACGCGAAAGCGGAGGGTTTCGCGCCCGGCGGCCTGTCGCTTCACAATCTCATGAGCGGTCACGGTCCCGACCTCGAAAGCTGGAAGAAGGCGAGCGAGGCAGAGCTGAAACCCCACAAGATCGAAGGAACGATGGCATTCATGGTGGAAACCTGCTGGCCCTATCGCCCGACGCGGTTCGCGCTCGACCGTGCGCAGCCGGATTATGACGAAGCCTGGGCGGGCTTCCCGAAGGCGAAGCTGCCGTGATCGACGAAACCCACGATCCGAACCTCGTCAGCTGGGTCGACAGTGCGCAGGGAAGCGATTTCCCGATCCAGAATTTGCCCATCGGAATTTTCTCGGAAATCAAGGGCGCGCGGCGCCCCGGCGTCGCCATCGGCGATTATATCCTCGACCTGAGCGCAATCTCCGATCTGCTCGACGAGGACTGGCGCGACGACCTTTCGCAACCGGTCCTCAACGGATGGCTGGCGCGCGGGCCGAAAACGCATCGCGCCCTGCGCCGGCGAATTTCCGAAATCCTCAGCGACAAGAGCTATCGCGACGATGTCGAATCGCACCTGATCGGCCAGAGCGAAGTCCGGATGCACGTCCCCTGCCTGATCGGGGACTACACCGATTTCTATGTCGGCATTCACCACGCGACCAACGTCGGCAAGCAGTTCCGGCCCGACAATCCGCTGTTGCCGAACTACAAATATCTGCCGATCGGCTATCACGGCCGGGCAAGCTCGGTCCGGGCCTCGGGCGAGGACGTTATCCGCCCCAAAGGCCAGCGCAAGGCGCCCGACGCCGATGCTCCGGAGTATGGGCCCAGCCGCCGTCTCGATTACGAGCTCGAACTGGGCCTGTGGATCGGTCCCGGAAACAGTCTCGGCGAGCCGATCCCGATCGACCATGCTGCAGAGCATATCGCCGGATGGTGCCTGCTGAACGACTGGTCGGCGCGCGACATCCAGGCTTGGGAATATCAGCCGCTCGGCCCGTTCCTCGCGAAGAATTTCCTGACCAGCGTTTCGCCGTGGATTGTCACCAGCGACGCCCTGGAGCCGTACCGGACCGCGATGCCGCCGAGGGCCGCCGGGGACCCTGACCCGCTTCCCCACCTCCGGCTCGATGGCGATTGCGCCTTCGCGATCCAGCTCGAGGCGACTCTGACAACCGCAAAAATGCGCGATCAAGGCATCGAACCCTACGTCCTCTCGCGGGGCTCGGCTTCGGCGGCGATGTACTGGAGCGCTGCGCAGATCGTCACTCACCACGCGTCCAACGGTTGCAACCTCCTGCCCGGCGACCTGATCGGAACCGGCACATTGTCCACCGACAGCGACAGCGGGCTCGGCTCGCTCCTCGAAATCAGCCGCGGGGGAAAGCAGCCCATCCAGCTCCCGAGCGGCGAGTCCCGCAGCTTCCTGGAAGACGGCGACGAAGTGACCTTGCGCGCGTGGTGCGAATCCGAGAGCGCGGTCCGGATCGGCTTCGGCGAATGCGTCGGCCGGGTGGTCGAGGCTGCTGGCTAAGTAATCTTCCTTAGTTCGCCGGCCAGCGAACCGTCCTAATGAGAATCATTCGCAGATAAACGTCTTCGCCCCGGCGGAGGAAAGGAGAGCTCATGTTCATCAAGCCGATAAAGGCAGGACAGGGCTGGACCACGTACATCCTCTCCAGCCTGCTGGAGAATTGGTCGGCATCGCGGGCGTCCGGCGCAACGCCGCTGCCCGCCTTGATCCAATTGGCGCACAGGCTCGGCATCTCGTCCTTTTCGGCCGCCGCGTTCGGAAGCGCGTTCGATCTCGCCGAGGCCTGCCTCGGACGACCATTGTCGGTCAAACGCTGTTGCAGCGAGGATCTTCCGGCCGGCGAGCAGGCACTGATTCACATGCTCAAGGCGTCCGGTCCCGAGCAAGCCAACGGGGCCGCGCTTGGGGCGGCATCGGGCGAACTGCTGGATGCATTGGTCGTCGCGACCGCCAGCGCGCGGCGGCTCCTCGCCCCGCAGGAGCATGAACTCGACCGGCTCTGGCACACGGTTCACGTGGCCCGCCTTTCGCATTGATGGGCGGCGCGCACTCACACTCGGAGGAAGGAAAATGTCGCAGGTTGAAGCATTGACGCCATCGCGGGAGGAGCTGCCGGAGGAAACCGCCCAACTGATCGATTACATTCTGCTCTGCTATCACGAAAAGCACCGGCACCAGCTTCCGCAGCTGGTCGAAATGGCGCGGCGGGTCGAGCAGGTCCACGCAGCGAAACCCGAGGTTCCCGCCGGCCTTGCCGACATTCTTCAGCGCACTCTTGGAGAGCTCGAAGTGCACATGAAGAAAGAGGAGTTGATGATCTTCCCGGCAATGCGCCGCTTCGACGGCACAAGACCGCTCGACGGACCGACTTCAATGCTTCGCGAAGACCATGGCGACCAGGAGAAAATGCTGGAGGAGATCGCCGCGATGACGGACGGCTTCACGCCGCCAGCAAGCGCATGCGGAACCTGGCGAGCGCTCTATTCGGGAGCTGCGGAATTCAGGGACGACCTGATGGAGCACATCCACATCGAGAACAACATCCTGTTCCCGCGGTTCGAAAGTTCGAAGAGCGCTTAACGAAGCCCGAGGTTGTCCGCGAGGAGCCGTGTCATCGCGTAAATGCGGTCGAGTTGCGGTGTCTGCACATCGACCCGCTGCGCGATCTCGCGCGGGGCGCCGAGAAGCGCCTCCAGCTCGATCGGCCGCTTTGCCTCGACGTCCTGAAGCATCGAGGATTTGAACGCGCCCAGCCGGGCAGTCACTTCCATCCGGTCATCGGCGCTCTCGGCAATCGGACAGCCGATCGCTGCGCCGACCGCCGCCAGCTCGTCCATCGCATCGGCCATGAAGCCTCGAACCGCAGGATCTTCGAGCAGCTGGTCGGCGGTGGAGCGGGTCAGCGCCGAGAGCGGGTTGATCGTCGCGTTGCCCCACAATTTGTACCAGATCGCGCGGCGGATGTTGGCGCTCTCCTCGCAGGCAATTCCTTCCGTGTGGAAGAGCTCGCAGAGCCGTTGGACCCGGGCACTCGCGCCGCCGTCGGGTTCGCCGAGGATCAGCTTTTCCGCATGGACCACGCGCACGTGATTGGGCGCCTCGCGGCGGCAACTGGCGTGGACGACGCAGCCGATGATCCGTTCGAATGGAAGTGCGTCCGCGATATCTCCGCCCGGATCGACGGACAGCAGCGGCTCATCCATGAACCACCACGGCACTCCGTTCAGCATCGGGACGATCAGCGTGTCTGCACCGATCAGCGGCTCCAACGTGCTCGCGAGCTCGACGAGGGCGGGCGCCTTTACCGCAACGATGACGATGTCGTGAACCCCGAGAAGCGCTGGATCGTCCGAGGTTGCGACCGCTACGCAGCGGGTCTCGCCATTGTCGGTCAAGCGAAGGCCTTCGGTGTCGATCGCCCGAAGGGTCTCGCCGCGGGCGACCACGCTGACGTCGAGCCCCGAAAGCGCCAGGCGGCCGGCGATCCAGCCGCCGATCGCGCCCGCGCCGACGACCGCGATCTTCACTTGCGCTCGTTGTCCCAGATCATGTGGATAATCCGCCAACCCCGGTCGGGGTCGCGGAATAGCTGGATCGAGTTGATCCCGCGGCGCTCGGGGGTCGGGTCATCCGGAGCGGTCCGCGCCTCGTAATGGCTCCAGACGTGCGCCATGTTGCCGAACCGGTCGATCCGGCGGTCGGTCTCGACTTCAAAGAAATCGTTCGCCTCAAAGAAGGGCGTTGTGTCGCGGGAATATTCGTCGAGGCTCATCGCCTTCTTTGCCGGCCGCCCTTGCTCGTCGACCCAGGTGCGCACTTGCCGGGCTTCGGGAAGGAAGCAATTCGCCTGCCGGCTCCAGTCGCGCGGTCCCGCCGGCCCGGAGATCATCGCATACATCTCGTCGATCGCTTGGCCGATCTGCTCTTCGTCGGTCATGCACCTCCCCCGCTGCTGGCGAGAAGGTTTAGCCGCAACCTTCTTGCAGTCGCAACTTGAGACGCGATGGGCGAATTTGGCCCTCGAAGGAGTGCCAAGAAGCTCAGTCCCGACTGGAATCGTCTTCCTCGAGAGGCGCCCTCGGCAAGTCCCAGCCCCGCCGGATCGCCAGGAGGCGAATGCCAAGGCAAAGCAGGCCGGCCCCGACAGCTGTTGGAAGAACAGGCCATCTGAGCAGATTTCCGATGACGACGACCGCCGCGGCCGCAAGTGCGGCAACCGCACGCGCGGACTCTCCCGCGTCGCTTCCGTCAACAGCCGCTCGACGAGGTCAAGGTCGCTCTCGTACCCGACCCGCACGTTCATCCGGATGCGGACATTCCGTGAGGAATAGTTCCAGTTCTCCACGGGCTCGGTCATCAGCAATTCGTTCGGGATCAGATGTTCCTTGCCATCGCGCGTGATCACCGAAACCGCGCGGGTCCCAATCCGGCTGACCTCGCCGACCGATCCGCCGACAACGATCACGTCGCCGGGCTTTACCGAACGGTCCATGAGCAGGATGATTCCGGAAACCAGGTTGCTGAAGATCTTCTGAAGCCCAAAGCCAAGCCCAAGGCCGATAGCGCCCGAGAACACCGACAAGCTGGTCGTGTCGATACCCAGCATGCCGATACCGGCGAAGATTGCGATCACGGTAATGGCGATCGCCGCGAGCTTTTCCGCCAGGAGGCTTTGCGTGACGTCGAGGTTGGCCCGGCTGCGGATCAAGGCTTTGGCCGCCCGGTTGGCCAGGCGGGCGATCGCGTACAGCACGATTCCCGCGAAAACCAAGCTTAGAACATCGAGCAGCGAAATGCGCGTTCCACCGAAGCTGATTGCGAATCCGTCCAGGGATTTCTCGACGAAGCCAAGTTGCTCGTAACGACGAACGAGCACCGCCACGCCGCACACGACTCCGATAGCCATCGCCGCGCTTCGCGAAACGCTGAACGCCAGGGCCAGGCGCCGCGCAGTCACGGCCGCTGCAATCGCGATCGCGACGTCGAACAGGAGATTCGAATAAGGAGGCCATCCGTGCGCCCCGGCGGCAATGGTCAGCAGAATGAGCGCGCCGAGATCAGCGAACCCGAAGGCAAAATCTTCGGTTTGCGGCAGTTTCTGGTTTTCGGCCGGGCTGAACTTCGGAACGACCGATCGCTCGAGCCAGCCGCACAGCCATCTGCCGAGGAATCGCGCGATGAGAAGGATGACGACGATAATCCCCGCCGCGATCGCAAGATCCCCGACCTGAGCAGTCGACAAGGGCGGGAGCCCGAAGAAGTCGCCAACGGCTTTCGCCGCCTCTTTGGTGGTCACGTCCTTCGAATCGATCATCGTCGCACCTGTTCGTGAGGTGTCGTGTTTTCGGCCGGCAAGCGCAATTGGCACCGGCCGAATCGCCGCTACTCGTGCCTCGCTCGGCCGAAGCGCAGCGTCACAGCGGCTGCCTTATCAGAAAGTTTCCATGGGAACGTGCCGGGCAAGGCCGGATTCCAACCGGAACGGGCATCACGCTTTTGCTGAAGAGAATCGCGCCATCAAGTAAAGGCTTGCTGCCGCAATCATCGGTGAGATCATGCCGAGCGCGAAGAAATCGCTTGGAGGTACTTCCAACCAATAGGCTCCCATGAACCCGGCGAGCAGGCTGCCGAGAAATTTCGCGATATACCACGCGCCCATGGCAGTTGCCGCGAAGGCGGCCGGAGAGAGGGTTTGGACCAGCGTCAGGCCGACCGGGATGACGAACAATTCCCCGAGGGTCAGAAGAACGAAATAGGCGATCGTCCACCACGAGCTGACTCGCGCTGCCTCCGGGCCGCTCACGGCGGCTGCGCCGACCATGACCGCCATCGCGACACCCGCCAGGACGCAGCCGAAGCTCATCCGGCGCAGGAGGTTGGGCACGGTTTCCGCTACCCCTCTCGACCTCCAGAACCGGATGAGCAGTGGCGTCAGAAGGATGATCAGGAGCGGATTGATCGACTGGAACCAGGTCGCTGGGATTTGACCGCCGCCGCTGACCGAACGATCGGTGAAGTCTCGCACCCACAGGGCAATGACGTTGCCGCTCTGTTCGTATCCGACACGAAACAGCACCACCATCGCCACAAGCAGAAAAAGCGTCTTCAGCTTCGTCGCATCGATAGGCGTTCCGCCGATCGATCGCTTCTCGTTTGTGCGTTCGCGTTGCGGCTCCGGGGGCAGGTACTTCAGGAAACTCAGATAGACGACAAGCCCGATCGCCATTCCGATTCCGGCGGCTGCAAAACCCCAATGCCATCCATAGAGCTCGCCCAACGTGCCGCAGACGAGCGGAGCGAGCAGCCCGCCGAGATTTATGCCCATGTAATAGGCGCTGTAGGCATAGGCTTTCCGCGGATCGCGGTCGCCGTAAAGGCTTCCAACCTGCGTCGCGAGCGGCGGGATGAAGAGCCCGTTGCCGAGCGCGACCAGCGTGAGCGCCGGAAACAGCAGAGACTCAAAGGCCATCGCGAAATGGCCGAGCATCATCATTACGCCGCCGATGATCACGCTTAGCGTCCGGCCCAGCCAGCGGTCAGCGATCAGTCCGCCGAAGAAGGGACTGAAGAATGCCGCAGCACCGTAAATCCCGTAGATCACTGAGGACTTCGACTGCGCGAAACCCAAATGCTTGGTCATGTAATAGACCAGAAGCGCCTGCAGGCCGAAGAAGGAGAATTCGGCCCACATCTGGGTCAGGAACAGGACCGTCAGCCCGGGCGGATGGCCGAAGACGGTTCGGGCCGGCTTTGTCTCCGGATTGAGTTCGCCGGCCCGGGTCACGGGATCAATAATTGAGCGATGCCGTCAGCAGTCCAACGTTGAGGCACAGCCATACGAGGAACGCCGCGGCAAGCGCGATCAGAATGGACCAGCCGGTCCGGAACCAGTGACGCCCTGGCGAGGTCGTCACCTTCCAGGCATTCCAGATCGCCGCAAGCGTACCGAGGATCGCAAGGATGAGGACGAGTTGGAGTAGCCGCATCCAGACGTCCAACCCGTCGTCCAGCGCCGAAAGATCGCTGTTGAGGATCTGGAAAATCGCCATCCAGCCGACGACGAGTATGACGAACAGCCACGCCGTTGCTCTCGTCAGGCGGTGCAGCAGCAACGGCCGCCCCGCCAGATCCCATTTATAGCCGTAGCGCCAGCGGACGATTGCCGTCGTCGGCCATCCCAGCGCCGCGAGGAAGATGATGAGCAGCGCCAAACCCGCGACCGGCAGAATCCATCCGGCGTTGAGGGAGGTTGGGGCCGGAAGGAACTCGATAATCGGCGCATAGGGCGTAATCGAAAACATCTTTATCCCGCCGCTCGAGTCCGGAATCGCCTGGAGATAATCCGCCCCGTTCACCTCCTGCCACAGCCAGGGACCGACCTCGCGCCACTTTCGCGGGCTGTTCGACGCATCGGTGATTTGATCGACGACGAGATACCCGTCCTTGTCGACCGAGGCTTTCGCTTCGCCAAGCAGCGCGGCGAGACGAAGGAAATTAAACCCACCCGCTCGGCTGCTGACATAATGGCCAGCCATCGCCTCGCCGTGGGCTTTGGCGGTCGAGGTGGTCGGCAGATACGCGTCTGGAGCCGGATAATAGCGATCGAGGAATTGCTGCAGCAGTTCCTCGCGAAGGGCGTGGGCGCCGCCGTTTTTCCCGACGCTGTTCATCGAGATGTAGAGACCGACATTCTTGTCGAGCAGCAAGTGCAGGTCCGAATGGAAGAAAACCGTGTCGCCGCCATGGCCGACAATGTTCAGGCCGTTGCGGTCTTCGTGATAGAAACCGAGCGCCATCGCCGGCAGAGCCGAATAGGGTTTGTTGGCGTTCTGATGCATCAGTTGCGCGGTCGCTGGGTTAAGCAGCGGCCCGCCGCTGTTGAGCTGGGCAATCATGAACTTGGCCATGTCGGCCCCCGATGAGGCAAGCGCGCCCGCCGGGGACATGGCGATGATTTCATAGGGCTGCGGATCGCTCGAATCCGGCTTGTAAGCCTTGGACATCAGCCGATCGAGATTGACCGGGAGCGGCTGCTGGAACGACGAATGGTTCATTCCTAGCGGGGCAAAGATATGCCGCTGCACATATTGTTCGAACGGCTCACCGGAGACGCGCTCGACGATATAGCCGGCCAGCGAAGCCCCGAAATTCGAATAGGCGGGCATGGTCCCGGGCTCGTAGATCCGCTCCGGAATCGAGCGCAGGAGCGCCTGCTTTAGGGGGACCGGCGCCTTCTTCCCGTAGAGGATGAGATACTTCGCGGTTTCCGCGAAACCCGGCGTGTGGGTCATCAGGTTACGCACGGTGATCGGCTTGCCGTGGTAGGGCGGAATCTTGAAGTCGAGGTAGGTGTTGACGTCTGCGTCGAGGTTGATCTTTCCGGCCTGCACCTGCTGCATCACGGCTGTCCACGTGAAGAGCTTGGAAACCGAGCCAGGACGGAAGAGAGTGTTTTCCGGATCGACCGGAGTCCGCGCTTTCATGTCGGCGAAGCCGAAGCCGCGCATCGTCAGCGGCTGTCCGTCTTTTACGACGACGACGACCGCTCCCGGGATTGCGGCTGCCTTGAGTGCATAGGGCATGTACCCGTCGAGCCACGCGTCGACGTCCTGCTTCGTCAGATCGGGGGTGGCGACCCCATCGCGGGCGACGGAAGGCGACGCAGGCGTGACAGCCGCCGCCTTTTGCGTCGGCTGCAACTGCGTAGGCGACTGCGCCGCCGCGGGAATTGCCAGCGCCGCGATCGCGGCGAGCGCCCACTTCACCCATGCCATTGTCAGTCCCCCTCAATATTTGATGCGCAGCGATAACCCCACAGTCCGCGGCCGGATTACGGAAGCGGCAAAGTCACCGCTTGGAGCAGACCCCAATGTTCCCAGATTTACGATGCCGCGGGAGTCCGTCAAATTGTGGACGAAAGCGTCGATCGCGAAACGGTCGATATCAACTCCAACGTGGGCATCGATCTTGCCGAATGCTTTCAACCGCTGCTGGCCCACGGCCGCGTCGAAGTCTGAACGGCGCCGTCCGGTATAATGCCAGTTGATGCCCGCATGTCCGGTCACCGTGGATGACAGCGGATGATCGTATTCGGCACCGATCGTCGTCGAAAACTTCGGGTTGTACGGCAGCGGGTCGCCGCTGAGACCGCCGACGACCGGAGGCGCGTCGCTGGTGAGATAAGCATCCACATACGCGCCATTGGCATAGAGTGAGAGGTCGCGAACGGGTCGAGCGGAAACATTGAACTCGATCCCCTTGCTCCGCGCGCTCCCGCCATTGGTGTTGACGCCGAAATTCTCGACCTGGGCGAGTAGCTGGACATCTTTCCAGTCGATCAGGAATGCCGTCACTTCGAACGCGAGCCGGTGATCCGCGGTCTCGGATTTCACGCCCACTTCATAATTGGTGGTCGTATCCGGCCCAAATGTCCGCGGAACCCCGGCCGGAGCCAACGGCGATACGGCGTTGGGACCGCCTGGCCGATAGCCCTTCGCGACCCGCGCATAGATCCGCGTGTGGTCGTTCGGCGCGAAAGACGGCGCGACGGAATAAGTGAAGACGTTGTCAGACGATTCCCCGTCGAAACTGCTATCGCCGCCGGCAAGAAGGCCCGACGTGTTCTGAACGACGGTCTGGCGATTGTGGCTGTAGCGGCCGCCGGCGGTGAGATCGAATTTCGGTGTGATGTGCCAGGTTGCGTTGGCGAAGGCCGCCTCCTCCTCATACGTCGAGGGCAAGTCCACGATCACGAGCCCGTCGAGGCCCGGCGCACGATCGCCCGTCGGGTCGACAATTCCGAACAGGTTCTGACTGAGGCGGTTTTTCTCGTGCGTGTAGAAGCCCCCAACCGTCCATTCGAACTGGCTCTTGCCGCTGGACGCGAGCCGCACTTCCTGCGTGAACCGCCGCTGGGTCATTCCCTGGTCAAGCCCGGCACCGAGCGGCGTTCCGAGGACGAAGGTCAGGATCGGTCCGTAGACTCCGCTTGCGTCGAGAAACGCATCCTGATCGAGCGTTCCGTAACTGGTCGCCGAAACCAGCGAGACCGGACCGAAATCATAGTCGATCGTGCCGTTGTAGAGGCGGTAATCGATATTGTTCGGCTCATCGATCAAACGAAGGTGGCAAAGGTCGCAAATCGTCGGCTTCAACGTGACCGGGTCGAGGTCGACCGTGTTTGTTCCGTCGCTGCGAATGTTTTGGGCGAGTACCGATGCGCGGATTGTTAGGACGGAACTCGGCTGGACAAGCAGCGAGACACGTCCCCCGTAGGTCTTGCCGTCGTTGACATCCCTGCCGAGGTGCGGATCGTCGATGTAGCCCGGCTCGTCGCGATAGAATCCGCTTGCCCGGATCGCCGCATTCGGCCCGAGCGAGAAATTGCCGGCCGCCCTTCCCCACCAGCCCATGTCGCCATGGTGGACATCTTCGATGCCGACTTCCGCTGCACCCGAGAAGATGCCCGGTTGCGGTGCGACCGTCACATATTTGACCAGCCCACCGAGCGAATTCGCGCCGTAGAGCGTACCCTGCGGGCCGCGAAGGACTTCGACTCGCGCCAGGTCGAAAGGATCGAGGTCGGGAACGTCGACCGCCCCGTTCGCCAGACTCGTGGCGGATCCGAACGGCGCCTCGTCGATGTAGGTCGCAACGGTCGCTCCGACCCCGCCGGTGTTGATTCCGCGGAGAACGATACGCGACTGACCCGCCTGGCTCTCTACGACGTTCGCGCTCGGGATCTTTGTCAGATAGTCAGACAGCCGCTGCGCCTGCTGCTGCTGGAGCTTATCGCCGGTGATCACCGAAATGGATTGAGGAACGTCCAGCAGGACCTGCGGCCGCTTCATTGCGGTAACCACGATGTCCTGGTTCGAGCCTGCTGTGGCTGGACTCGCCTGCTCGGTGGCGCCCGGTTGAGCCGCCGCCGCGCCCTCTCCGGCGACCGCTTGAGATCCGACAACGGCAAGTGACGTCCCCGCCAGCAACAGAACGAATGTCCGATGCATCGCTCAGCCCTCCCTGCTAGTTTGATGGCATCATTGCGACATGTTTCTATAATAGCAACTGGTTTCTAAATAGGGCAACATGGTTGGGTCGAGAGCGAAGCTAGGACCGTCACGCGATGACCGAATGCCGTCGGCAGGCGAGCTTCCGGCACCGAGTCGCGCAATCCGCCAGGCGCGCCTGGATCAGGGACTCAGCCTGCGCGCCCTCTCCGCCCGCGCGGGCCTCCCCTACTCGACGCTATCAAAGCTCGAGAACGGGAAGATGGCCCTGACCTACGATAAGATGATCCGCCTGGCCCAGGCGCTCAATCTGGACCTTCAGGATATCATCACCGACAGTCATACAGTGGTCGCTCCGGCCGGTGTCGGCAGACGCAGTGTTACACGCGCGGGCGAGGAACTGGACGCCGAGTCCGAGCATCACGTTCATCACTATCCAGCGGCGGATCTGCTCGGGAAAATGATGATTCCGATCATCATCGACGTCCAGGCCCGAAGCGTCGAGGAACTCGGGGGGCTGGTTCGCCATTCGGGCGAGGAATATCTCTACGTCCTGAAGGGGACCATGGAACTCCATTCCGAGCTCTACGCGCCCCTGCAGCTCGGGCCTGGCGACTCGGTGTATTTCGATAGCGGCATGCCCCACGGTTATGTTCGAACGAGCAGCGGTCCTTGCACCGTGCTGGCCGTCTGCGCCGGCGCAGGAATCCAACAACTTGCCGGGGCGGCAGGCCGCACCTGGCGCCTCAACGACGACGGTCATCATCGCGATCGCTAGTGTTTCTATATTTGAAACTCTCGCCGCGGTTGCTATGCCTATGCAATGGCAACCGTCCCCGCGAAGCGCGAGCTCACCGTTCAGCGAGAAGCGATGCAGTTCGACTCGCCGCTGCGAATCTCCGGTTATGTTTTCGACTCGATGCCGTCGATCGTCGCGACCGTGGAGCAAGGCGAATCGCTCGGGCGCGGCGAAGCGGCCGGGGTCTATTATCTCGGTGACGACCAGGACCGGATGGTCGCAGCGATTGAAGAAATCCGGCCCGATGTCGAAGCTGGGCTCGGGCGGCAGGATTTGCAGTCCGCTCTTCCGCCGTGCGGCGCCCGCAACGCACTGGATTGCGCGCTCTGGGAGCTGGAGGCGCAGCTCTCCGGAAAGCCGGTATGGGCGCTTGCGGGAATATCGCAGCCCAAGCCGCTGGTCACTGTGTTTACGATCACCGCCGGCGACCGGGCAGAAGTCGAAGCCCGCACAACGGAGCTGGCTTTCGCCAAGGCGATCAAGCTCAAGCTGGACGGGAATGTCGAGGCGGATCGCGAAAGGCTGGAGGCCGTCCGCCGGGAGCGGCCGGACGTGTGGCTGTCCGTTGACGCAAACCAGGGCTATTGCTCCGCGGATCTGGACAGGTTGTCGCGGCTGCTAGCGGAATTCAACGTGACGATCGTCGAACAGCCGGTGGCAAGGGGAAAGGAAGCGATCCTCGAAGGCTGGAATCCGGGGATTCCAGTCGCGGCGGACGAAAGCATTCTCGACCTTGCAGAATTGCGCGAGCTCGGGCCGCGCTTCGACGTGATCAACATCAAGCTCGATAAATGCGGCGGGCTTACGGAGGCTCTCGCCATGGCACGAGAGGCTCGCGCGATGGGCAAGCAGGTGATGGTCGGCAACATGGGCGGTTCAACCCTTGCCATGGCGCCGGGATTTGTCGTCGGGCAGCTGTGCGACGTCGTCGACCTCGACGGCCCATTCGCCCTGATGGACGACCCTTTGGCGTCGAGCATTTACTCGAATGGAAATGTTTTCGTGCCCGAGAGCGTCTGGGGTGGCGCTGCTGGGCCTCACACCAGACGGTAGGCGGAGGTCCCGCGCTGGTGCCGCTTGGGGGACTCGAACCCACGACCCCATCATTACGAATGATGTGCTCTACCAGCTGAGCTAAAGCGGCATTGTCGCGAAAAGCCGGGCCAATTGCCGCGGCGCGCGCCCCCTAACAGTCGCGCATGCGCGGGGCAAGCGCAACCGCCATCGCCGGCGGTGAACGCTTAGGGTTAACGCTTTGGTAACGGCCTGTAAGCCATTTGTCTGGCACGAGTTGGGGGAGAGTGGCCTCTTCATGGATATGTATCGCGAGCATCCGAGCGATTTCGACCTTCCCGGCGCCCCCGAGGCGCAGGACGGCGACGTCGCCGCGATCGGAACCGACGAGCGCCGGATGCACGTGCGCGCCTACAATTACTGGGCTTCGCTGCTCGAAGGGCGCGATTATCCGTCGATCGAGGACCTGGAACCCGGCGACCTGCTCGATTTCGCCCCGAACAGCGTACTTCTCGATTTCACCAGCGGCGGCGACGAGCCCGCGACCCCCTATATCGGCGCCGCGATCCGAGCCGAATGCGACCTTCCCGAGGAAGTCCAGAGCATCGGGCAGGTGCCGAGCCGGTCGCTGCTCTCGCGCCTGACCGACCATTACATGCAGATCATCGCCAACCGCGCGCCCGTCGGCTTCGAGGCCGAGTTCGAGAACCAGCGCGACGAGACCATCTGCTATCGCGGTATCCTGATGCCGTTCTCGTCGGACGGCGACACGATCGACTTCATTTACGGCGTGATCAACTGGAAGAAGCTCGACCAGGCCTCGCAAACGTCCGCGCCCCTTGCCGCCGTTCTGCCGCCTATCGACGAAGAGGAAGAGCCGCTCGAGCTCAGCGACCCGATCGACGCGGGCCCTGCTTCGGAGACTGAATCAGAAGCCGATCTCGAAATCGAGCTTGGCGACGACGCCGGGCTTGCCGATCGGCTTTGGGCCGCCCGCGAGAGCGTCGAGGCGCTCAAGGTCTCGGAAGGCCGAAGCCGCGACGCGCTCTATCGCGCCCTCGCGCGCGCCTATGATTTCGCGATTGGAGCGAAGGCCGAGCCGGAAGATTACGCGGAGCTGCTCGAGGAATCGGGCGTCAAGGCGCAAACCCGCGCTCCCATGACTCCGATCGTGAAGCTCGTCTTCGGAGTCGATTGCGACAAGGCCCGGCTGACCGAATATGCCGCCGCTTTGTCTTATGCCGAGCGGCAGTGCGTCGAGCTCAGCGGCTTTCTTGCCTTCATCGAGGCGCAGGCCGGCGGTCTAAAGGCGCTGGTCGCGGCCGAGCGCCAGGCACGCAGGCCGGAACCGAAAGCCGACACAAAAACAGAGAAGGCGCGCGAGAAACTTCGTACGGTCCGGCCGGTCGCACTGGATTCGATCGGCTCGGCGGAGGAATTCGCCCTCGTCCTCACCCGCCGCTCCGGCTCCGGAGTCCATCAGGCAATCGCCGTGGTCGAAGACGCCTCGCTTGTCGAACGGGCGATTCGCCAGCTCGGAGCCTAGGGAAAACATAGCTCCGGCCCGCTCCCCTTGTCCCCGTAGCTAGGCGGGGGCTATAGGCCGCCGCGAACCCACGATCCTTCCGGAGCAATTACCGAAATGACGGCCCAGCCGCGCCTGCCGAAGACGCTGGTCGATTTCATTCGTGCTGCGATCACCACGAATGCTCTCCCCGGCGAAACCGAGAGTTTCAAGCCCGAGCAGCAGAAGGAGGCGGCGGAATTCATTGCCTCCGTGGCGGCGGTCCGCCCGACCCGGACAACGGCGATCAGGATCGAATCGACAGGAGGCGAAGCCGGCCGGCGCCGGATGCGGCTGGTCACCATCAACGAGGACATGCCGTTCCTCGTCGACAGCGTTGCCGGAGCGATTGCCGCACACGACCTCACCATCCACCGGCTTCTCCATCCGATCGTCAAAGTCACCCGCGACAAACAGGGCAAGATCGAGAAGCTTGGCGAAGGCCAGCCGGAATCGATCATCTACATCGAGCTCGACCGGGCCGATGCCCGCGGCCGGCAGGAACTGGTTCGCGAGCTGAAGCGCGTGCTCGCCGACGTTCGCGCCGCCGTCACCGACTGGCCGGCGATGCTCGCCGAGATGAAGTCGGATGCCGACAGCCTCGACAAGCGCGATCACGAAAGCGCCGAACTTCTCCGCTTCCTCGCCAACAACAATTTCACGCTTCTCGGCCATGCCCATGTCGGCGCCGGCGGCCAGCTCAAGGACGCGCTCGGAATTCTCAAGAACGAGACGGCGCTTTGGGAGAAAAGCGCGGCCGAAGCCGCGGTCAATTATCTCGCTGTCGAAGGCCATACGGTGCTCATCCTGAAAGCGGATCGGGTTTCGCCCGTCCACCGCAGGGTCCCTCTCGACGTCGTCATGGTCCGGCTGGCCGATGACACGCTGTCGGTTCACGCGGGCCTTTGGACCAGTGAAGCGCTGCGGACCTCGGCCCAGCACATCCCTGTGCTCCGCAAGCGGCTCCTGAAGCTGGACAAGGAGCTTGGCTTCGCTCCGTCGAGCCACGCCGGAAAGGCGCTCGCGCACGTCGTTTCCACGCTTCCGCACGACCTGCTCATTTCCTTCGACGAGAATGAGGTACGGGCAGCCGCCCTTACCGCGATGAGCCTCGCCGACCGTCCAAGGCCCAAGCTTCTCCTGCTTCCGGGAGCGCTCCGCCGGCATCTCTATGCTTTCGTCTGGCTTCCCCGCGATGAGCAGAGCACCGCCCGCCGCAAAGCGATCGGGACGATGCTCGAACAGGAAATCGAAGCACCGATCAGCAGCTGGTCGGTCGAACTCGGCGAGGGCGAACTGGCGCTCCTCCGCTTCACTTTCCAGATCGATCCGTCCGCCGATCTCCCTGACGGCGACGCCCTCGACGCGGCGCTCGTCGAAATGGTCAAGGGCTGGAGTCCCGCGGTCGAGTCCGAGTTGATCGCGGCGGCCGGCGCATCTCGCGCCACCAGGCTCGCGCTCATCTATATCCCGGCGTTCCCGGACGGCTATCGCTCCCGAACCAGCCCCGAGCAGGCCGCGGCCGACATCATGCGGCTCTGCGACCTCCCCTCGGATCGCGAGCGCGGCGTTCGCCTGTCCAGGGCTCCGGCCGGATCGCCCGGCCAACTCCAGCTCAAGACCTACCGCCAGGGCGGGTTGATTTCGCTCTCCGACGCGGTGCCTGTGCTCGAGAATTTCGGGTTCCGGGTCGTCGAGGAAATCCCGACGACGCTTTCCGATTCCTCGCTTGGTTATATCGGCGACTTCCGGGTCGAGCTTCCCGGAATCACCGACCTCGACTCGATCCTGTCGCGGGCGCCCCAGATCGAGGAAGCCATCGCCTGCGTTCTCAGCGGGGCCGCCGAAGACGACGAGTTCAACCAGCTCGTCCTGTTCGCCGACATGGAGCCGACGGCAGTGGTCTGGATCCGGTCCTGGTTCCGCTATCTTCGCCAGACTGGAAGCGCCTTCGGTCTGCTTACGATCGCCGACGCCCTTCGCCGGCATCCCAAGGCCAGCCGCGCGCTGATCGGCCTGTTCCGGGCGACCCACGATCCGTCGGTCAAGAACCGCGAGGCCGCGATCGAAGCTCGCGAGTCCGAGTTCGAAGACGCGCTCGCCTCGATCCGATCGATCGACGACGACCGGATTCTCCGGCGGCTTCGCTCGCTCGTCGATTCGATCCTCAGGACCAACGCATTTTCTCCGGCCGCCGGAGAGGCGCTTGCGTTCAAAATGGATTCCAGCCTGGTCCCCGGTCTTCCGGCGCCGATCCCGTGGCGCGAGATCTGGGTCTATTCGCCGCGGATCGAAGGAATCCACCTTCGCGGCGGCCCGGTCGCTCGCGGAGGCCTTCGCTGGTCTGACCGGCGGGACGATTTCCGGACCGAGATTCTCGGGCTGATGAAGGCTCAGCTGGTCAAGAACTCGGTCATCGTGCCGACGGGAGCCAAGGGCGGCTTTTATGCAAAGATGCTTCCGCCGCCCGACCAGCGCGATGCGTGGCTGGCCGAAGGCAAGGACAGCTACAAGATCTTCATCCGCGCCCTGCTTTCGGTGACGGACAATATCGTCGACGACAAGGTCGTGCACCCCGCGCAGGTCGTTATCCGCGATGGCGACGATCCCTATTTCGTAGTCGCCGCGGACAAGGGTACCGCGAGTTTCTCCGACACCGCCAACGCGATCGCTCAGGAGCAGAATTTCTGGCTCGGCGACGCCTTCGCGAGCGGCGGATCGCACGGTTACGATCACAAGGAGATGGGGATTACCGCCCGAGGCGCGTGGATTTCCGTCCAGCGCCACTTCCTTGAAATGGGCGTGGACGTCCAGAACGATCCTGTCACGGTCACCGGCGTCGGCGACATGTCGGGCGACGTGTTTGGCAACGGAATGTTGCTCAGCCAGGCGATCAAGCTGGTGGCGGCTTTCGATCACCGCCACATCTTCATCGATCCGAACCCGGACCCGGTTTCGAGCTGGACCGAGCGCAAGCGCCTGTACGAACTGCCGCGCTCGAGCTGGGACGATTTCGACCGTTCCAAGATTTCCCAGGGCGGCGGAGTCTTCCCGCGCACCCAGAAGAGCATTCCCCTATCGAAGCAAGCGCGCGCGGCGCTCGGAATCGACGCGGCGACGATCGATCCCGCGACCCTGATGAACGCGATCCTGAAAGCGCCGGTGGACCTCCTGTGGTTTGGCGGCATCGGGACTTACATCAAGGCTTCGACCCAGCCGAACGGCGAGGTTGGCGACCCCGCCAACGACGCGATCCGCGCCGACGGCAATGAAATCCGGGCAAAGGTCGTCGGCGAAGGTGCGAACCTCGGCGTGACCCAGGCTGGGCGGATCGAGTTCGCCCTCAATGGCGGACGGATCAACACCGACTTCATCGACAATAGCGCGGGAGTCGACTGTTCGGACAAGGAAGTGAACATCAAGATCCCGCTCAATCGCGAGATGCGGGACGGGAAGCTCACCTTCGCCAAGCGCAACACGCTGCTCGCGAAAATGACCGACGAAGTTGCCGACATGGTGCTGGAGGACAATCGCCTTCAGTCGCTGGCTCTGTCGATCGCCCAGAGCAGCGGCGCCGAGGCGTTGCCGGCTCATGTCCGTACGATCGAGCTTCTCGAATCGTCGGGCCGCCTCGATCGCAAGGTCGAGGGTCTGGCAAGCAGCGAAGAGCTTCTCCGGCGAGCCCAGGATAATCGCGGGCTCACCCGCCCCGAGCTCGCCGTGGTCCTGTCGATGTCGAAGATTGCGCTCCAGACAGCCGCGGAGCCGCTTCGCCTGTCACGCGAAAAGGTGCTGGAGCCGGACCTGTTCGCCGCATTCCCCAAGCCGATGCGGACCGCTCATGCCGCCGCGATCCGCGGCCATCGGCTTCGCGACGACATCATCGCGACGAGGGTCGCGAACCGCATGGTGAACCGTCTCGGTCCCGCCTTCGCGCTCGACATGACGGAGGAGGAAGGCGCCTCGCTCGGCCAGGTGATTGTCGCGTTTCTGGTCGCCGAGCGGCTTCTCGACCTCGACGAGCTGTGGCTCCAGATCGAACGTGCCGACGTCGCGGAAAATGTCCGGGTAGAGCTGTTCGCGATCGGCGCCCGAAGCGTGCACGAGCATTTGTCCGACATCCTCCGGGCGATGGGCGGCGAAATGAGCGTCGGCAAGCTTTGCGAGCTGCTCGAACCTGGCGTCCGCAAGATCTCGAAGGCGGCAACCAAGCTCATCCGTGCGGAAGTTCGAAACGAAGCCGCGGCGCGCCGCGATCATTTGCTCGCGCTCGGAGCAAGCGACGAGATCGTCCGCGGCCTGGTCCGGCTCTACGAACTGGACGGCGTGTTCGCGATCGCCGCTCTTGCAGCCCGCAAGGGACTCGACGAGCTCGCGGTGACAAGCGCCTATACGCAGCTTGGCGAAGCGCTCGGCCTCGATTGGGCCCAGCAGCAGCTGGCGCGCTACACGCCGCGCGATCCGTGGGAGCGCCTGCTCACCGCCGGCCTTGCGCGCGATTTCGAGCAGCTGAGGATCGATTTCCTCGGCCGCCTTCGAAGCAAGGACCCGACCGCCGGTGTCGAGGACTGGGTGAAGGCCACCCAGGCCCGGATCGACCAGTTCCGCGAAATGGTCGATCGCGCCCGCCGCGAAGGAGTCGTCAGCGCGGCCATGCTCGCCCAGATTGCCGGGCAGGCTCGAATTCTTTTGGCGCGATGACCCCGCATCGCGCGTCAGAATTCGCCTCCTCACCCGCGAGGTGAAGCTCGCGATTCTCGTTCCGGAGGTCGATTATCCGACCGACTGGAGATGGGCATATGATGTCGAAGCTGCAGCCCTGATCGAGGCGGGCGGGGAGGTGACTCCAATCGTCTGGAGCGAGCCGTTCGACGCGGCGGCTTACGACCTCG
>JBDZVP010000030.1:0-20689 GCA_040255765.1 Sphingomonadales bacterium
CCGCGCGCTCCTTGATGCCGGCCGCATCGAGGAAGCGAAGCACGCGATCCGACGGTTGCGCGCCGACGCTCAGCCAATGCTTGATCCGCTCGGCGTCCATCTTCACCCGCTCGGGCGAATCCTTCGCCAGCAGCGGATTGTAGGTGCCGAGCTTCTCGATGAAGCGGCCGTCGCGAGGCGAGCGGCTGTCGGTGACGACGATGCGGTAATAAGGCCGCTTCTTTGCGCCGCCGCGCGAGAGACGAATTGCCAGAGCCATTTATTATTTCCTTTCCGTGTGTTCGTTTATTTCTTTGAGAATTTATCGAAACCAGGAGGCATGTTGAACGGAGCGCTTCCGCCAAGGCCCGGAAGCCCGCCGGCACCGCCCGTGCCGCCAAGGTCCGGAAGTCCCCCTGCCCCGCCGAGGCCGCCACCGCCGCCGAACATCGCCGCGATCTTTGAAAGGCCGCCCATCTTCTTCAGCCGCTTCATCGCGGTCGACATTTCCTGGTGCATCTTCAGCAGCTTGTTCACTTCCTGGACGGTGGTGCCACTGCCTTTTGCAATGCGAATCTTGCGCTTGGCGTTGATGATCTCCGGCCTGGCCCGCTCCTTCGCGGTCATCGAGCTCATCATCGCTTCGAGATAGGTCAGTGCCTTCGAATCCTGCGCCTTGCTCACCGCATCCTTCATGCCCTTCATGCCCGGAAGCATGTTGGCGAGCGCGCCGAGGCCGCCCATCCGCTGCATCTGGCCGATCTGGGCACGAAGGTCGTCGAGGTCGAACTTCCCCTTGGCCATCTTGGCCGCGATCTTCTCCGCCTCTTCGACCTTGATTGTCTCGGCGGCTTTCTCGACCAGGCTGACGACGTCGCCCATGCCGAGGATCCGGCCCGCTATCCGTTCAGGGTGGAACGCTTCGAGCGCGTCGAGCCCCTCGCCCACGCCAGCGAACTTGATCGGCTTGCCGGTGACGGCGCGCATCGACAGAGCCGCACCGCCGCGCGCATCGCCGTCGAGCCTTGTGAGGATGACGCCGGTCAGGTCGACCTCGCCGGCAAAGCCCTTGGCGACGTTGACCGCGTCCTGGCCCGTGAGGCTATCGACAACGAGCAGGGTCTCGGTGGGCGAGGATGCCTGCGCTACGGCTTTCATTTCCGCCATCAGCTGGTCGTCGACGTGGAGCCGGCCCGCGGTGTCGAGCAGGACAACGTCGTAGGCCTGCAACTTCGCCGCCTGCACCGCCCGCTTGGCGATATCGACCGGCTGCTGGCCGGCGATGATCGGAAGCGTGTCGACGTTCGCCTGCCGCCCGAGCACCGCAAGCTGCTCCTGCGCGGCCGGGCGGGCAACGTCGAGCGACGCCATCAGGACCTTCTTGCGGTCCTTCTCGGTCAGCCGCTTGGCGAGCTTGGCGGTCGTCGTCGTCTTGCCGGAGCCCTGAAGGCCGACCATCATCACGATCGCGGGCGGGTTTACATTTACGTTGAGCTCGGAGGCGTCCGAGCCGAGCGTCTCGACGAGCTGGTCGTGGACAATCTTGACGACCATCTGCCCCGGAGTGACCGAGCGCAGCACTTCCTGGCCGACCGCTTTCTCGGTGGCATGGTCGACGAAATCGCGGGCGACGGGGAGAGCGACGTCGGCTTCGAGCAGCGCAACGCGCACCTCGCGCATCGCCGAGCGCACGTCGGCGTCGGTCAGCGCGCCGCGCCCGCGAAGCTTGTCGAATACGCCCGAGAGGCGATCGCTCAGATTATCGAACACTCAAATCTCCCAACATGCCGGAGCCGTCCATATGGGGCGCGACAACGCAAATTACGCCGGCGGACGAAACCTCGTCGGCCGGCGTGCACCCTTCATCCCGAAGCGTGCTCCAGTCATGTATGTCCGTAGGACGGCGCGCCAGTAGCGGAACCGCCTTCCCGAATCAACTCAGCCGCGGCTTGCCCTTCGGCTTCCTCCGCGGGCGATTGGGGGCGCCGCCCGGACGATCGCCGCCTCCACCCGGCTTCTCGGGCCCGCCACCCCTTGGCGGACGACCGCCACGCCTATGCCCTTCGGCAGGCCCGCGCGGACCGCGCCGGTCGCGCTCGGGAACCCGGTCCAGCGGCCGCGACTGCTGCATCTGCTGGCGCGGCCCGACCGCATAGCCGTCCTTCAGAAGCGTCGTGAACGCGGTGCGCGTGCTCTCCACGATCGCATCCTGGAGTTCCTTCGGCAGGTCCGCGAAGGTGACGTTCCTGTGGATCGCCTGGACATCGCGGAGCAACTGGTTGGGCAAGCCGCCCGAGGCCTTCTTCAGCGACTCGACCGCATCGAGCACGGCAGAAAAGATCACCGATTGCATCACTTCGTTGGCTGGCCGTTGCATGTCCGTTCGTCCTCGCTGGTGGACTTGAGTTTTGCGGCCCCCTAGATGCTCGGCCGACCTATGACACTTCACTTCCACAAGATGCACGGCCTCGGCAACGACTTCGTGATCGTCGACGCTCGCGAACAGAGCGTAGCGATGACTCCGCAGCTCGCGCGCAAGATCGCCGACCGGCATCTCGGAGTCGGCTGCGACCAGCTGATCCTTGTCGGCAAATCGGACAAGGCCGACGTGTCGATGCGGATTTGGAACCACGATGGTGGCGAGGTCGAATCGTGCGGCAATGCGGCCCGCTGTGTCGTCGCCCTCACCCACGCGAAAACGATCGAGACGCCCGCGGGCGTGATCCAGGGCGAGGCCGCCGGCGACGAGGTCGAAGTGACGATGCGCGACCCGCGGTTCGGCTGGGACGACATCCCGATCTCCTATGCCGTCGATACCAGCTCGCTCCCGTTCGTCTGGGGACCGCTGAAGCACGGATTCGCGGTGAATGTCGGCAACCCGCACGTGGTGTTCTTTGTCGACGATCCCGACGCCATCAACCTCGACCAGCGCGGGCCGGAGATCGAGAACGATCCCGCCTTCCCCGAGCGGATCAACGTCCACGTCGCGAGCGTCCGAGACGACGGAATCCACATGCGTTCGTGGGAGCGGGGCGCGGGCCTGACCCTCGCTTGCGGCACCGGCGCCTGCGCGACTGCTGTGGCGGCGATCGCAACCAAGCGCGCGACGAGCCCGGTGACGGTGCACATGCCCGGCGGCACGGTGACCGTTTCCTGGGCGCCCGGCGAGGAACTTCGGATGCGCGGCGCCGCGACCCACGTCTTCGAAGGCGACCTCGAGCTCGAGGCGCTGCAATGAGCGTGGAGACGGTCAGCCTCGGCTGCCGGCTCAATTTCGCCGAGGCCGAGACCATCGCCAGGACCGCGCCGAAGGGCGAGCATTGGGTCGTCGTCAACAGCTGCGCCGTCACCAACGAGGCTGTCCGCCAGACCCGGCAGGCGATCCGCCACGCCCACCGTCGCCGCCCGGGTGCGCGGATCCTCGTGACCGGCTGCGCGGCCGAGCTCGACCCCGCCTCGTTCGAGCGGATGCCGGAGGTCGCCCGCGTAGTCGGGAATGCAGCCAAGCTGCGCGCGTTTGACGCCAAGACGTCAGCCATCCCCTCGGGATCCCATTCCCAAGTGCGGAGCTTCGTCGCGATCCAGAACGGCTGCGACCACCGCTGCACCTTCTGCTCGATCTGGCAGGCGCGCGGCGCCAGTGTCTCGCTTCGGTTCGACGCGATCCGCGAAGCGATTGCTCGGGAACTGGATCGGGGCGCGAAGGAAATCGTCCTCACAGGAGTCGACATCACGGATTACGAGGGCGGTCTCGGCGCGCTGTGCCAGCGGCTTCTCTCGGCCGAGCCACGGCTGAAGCGGTTGCGCCTGTCCTCGCTCGACAGCATCGAGATCGACGACGCGCTGTTCGAGCTTCTCCCGGACAAGCGGCTGCTGCCCCACTTCCATTTGTCGCTTCAGTCGGGCGACGACATGATCCTCAAGCGCATGAAGCGCCGCCACAGCCGCGCCCAGGCGGTGGCAGCGGTGGAGCGAATCAAGGCAATTCGGGCCGAATCGACGATCGGCGCGGATATCATCGCAGGCTTTCCCACAGAGACTGAAGAAATGGCAGGCAACAGTCTGAAACTGTTAGAGGATTGTGACATAATCGCCGCTCACGTCTTTCCTTTCTCGCCGCGCCCGGACACGCCCGCCGCGCGTATGCCGCAACTCGACCGGAAGGTCGTGAAAGCTCGCGCCGCGAAGCTCCGCGAGGCGGCGATGGCCCGCCGCAATCGTTGGCTGGACACATTCGTCGGTTCCTCCACAACCGTGCTGATGGAGAGCGGGGGGAAAGGCCACAACGACAGCTTCGCGCCGGTAGCGGTTTCCGAGACCCTTCGCGGTGAACTGCTCACGGCCCGCATCACTGGGCGCGACGGGGATCACCTCGTCGGGGTTCGCGCGTGAGCTGGCTCGACCGCCTTCGCGGCGGCTTTTCCAAGACCGCGGACAAGCTCGCCGATAATCTGACCGGCCTCGCCAGCCGCGCCGCGCTCGATACCTCGACCCTCGACGATATCGAAGAGGCGCTGATCGCTTCCGACATCGGCCCGGAAGCCTCGCGCCGCATTCGCGAAGCGATCGCTCGGCAGAAATTCGAGAAGCTCGACGAGCGCGGGCTTCGCACCATCCTCGCCGATGAAATCGAGAAGATCCTAACTCCGGTCGCCAAACCACTGGAAATCTGGGGCTTTCCTCGACCGCACGTGATCCTGGTGATCGGCGTCAACGGCTCGGGCAAGACGACGACCATCGGCAAGCTCGGCCACTGGCTGAAGGAGCAGGATTACGGCGTGCTTCTCTGCGCCGGCGACACCTTCCGCGCGGCTGCCATCGAGCAATTGCAGATCTGGGGAGAGCGCATCGGCGCCCCCGTCATCTCCGGCAAGGAAGGCGCCGATCCCGCCGGCCTCGTCTTCGACGGCGTCAAGCAGGCCACCGCGCAAGGTATCGACGTGCTAGTCGTCGACACCGCTGGACGGATGCAGAACAAGACCCATTTGATGGAAGAGCTGTCGAAAATCCGCCGGGTCCTCGGGCGCCTCAACCCCGAAGCTCCCCAGGACGTGCTCCTCGTGCTCGACGCAACCACGGGCCAGAACGCCCTTTCGCAGGTCGAGGTCTTCCGCGAGACCGCCAACGTCACCGGCCTCATCATGACCAAGCTGGACGGCACCGCGCGCGGAGGCGTGCTGGTCGCAGCGGCCGAGCGCTTCGGCCTGCCAATCCACGCGATTGGGGTCGGAGAGAGCGCCGACGATCTCCGCCCGTTCGATCCCCGCGCCGTCGCCCGCGCGATTGCAGGACTTCCGCCCGAATGAACGAAACCCGGAAAGATGGAAGCGCGTCGCAACTCCTGATCGACGTTGGGCCGCTGCTCGTCTTCTTCGTCGCCAATTTCTTCGCTCCGGTGCCGCCGGCGCTGAAGATTTTCGTCGCGACCGGAGCTTTCATGGCCGCGATGGTGGCGGCGATGATCTACTCGGCTCTGCGCTTCGGACGGATTTCGCCGATGCTGTGGTTCTCGGGCGTCCTCGTCGTGCTGATGGGCGGAGTAACGCTCTGGCTTCACAACGAGACCTTCATCAAGATGAAGCCCACGCTCTACTATCTGTTCGTGGCCGCCCTGCTCGCTTTCGGCCTCGTGGCGGACAAACCGCTTCTCAAGCGGGTTCTCGGGAGCACCTATCCTGGCCTCGACGAGACCGGCTGGCGCAAGCTCACCCGCAACTGGGCGATCTTTTTCGGCTTCATGGCGGTGCTGAACGAGGCGGTGTGGCGAAACAGCTCGACCGATTTTTGGGTCGGCTTCAAATTGTGGGGCGCTATCCCCCTCACCTTCCTGTTCGCTGCGGCGAACGTCCCGATGCTCCTAAAGCACGGCCTCAACAGCGAGGAAGCCGCGCCGCACGAGGCCGGACCAGTCGAGTGAGCGACGACACGATCCTCTCGATCCGGGGGCTTCGGAAGACCTACGGCACCGGTGTCGATGCGCTAAAGTCAGTCGATCTCGACATCCAGCGCGGCGAGATCTTCGCTCTTCTCGGTCCGAACGGGGCGGGCAAGACTACGCTGATCAACATCGTCTGCGGAATCGTCACGCCGACGGCTGGTGAGGTTCTGATCGACGGACGGAACTGGCAGTCGGATTTCCGCTACGCCCGCGAGCGGATCGGCCTCGTCCCGCAGGAACTGACTACGGAGGCGTTCGAGCCGGTCTGGCGGACGGTGAACTTCTCCCGGGGACTGTTCGGCAAGGCGCCCGACCCTGCCTATATCGAGGACCTGCTGAAGCGCCTGTCGCTTTGGGACAAGCGCAAGACGATCATGATGCAGCTTTCGGGCGGAATGAAGCGGCGGGTGATGATCGCCAAGGCTTTGAGCCACCAGCCGGCGATCCTGTTCCTTGACGAGCCGACCGCTGGCGTCGACGTCGAGCTTCGCCGCGACATGTGGGAACTGGTCCGAAAGCTCCGCGCCGACGGCACCACGATCATCCTGACCACCCATTATATCGAGGAAGCCGAGGAGATGGCCGACCGGGTGGGAGTCATCACCCGAGGCGAGCTGATCGCCGTCGACGACAAGGCCTCGCTAATGGCGAAGATGGGGCGCAAGACTCTCGACATCGTGCTTGCCGATCCACTGGCGGCCGTTCCGCGCGAGCTTGGCGAGTGGCGCCTGCGCCTCGAGAATGGTGGAAACGTCCTCTGCTACGAGTTCGACAGCAATGCCGAGCGGACCGGCATCGCCTCGTTGATGCGGCGCCTGGCCGAGCTCGGTATTTCCTACAAGGACCTGTCCACGCACCAGTCGAGCCTTGAGGATATTTTCGTCGAGATGGTCCACCGGCCGAAGGAGCCGGCATGAACCTCCACGGCATCAATGCGATCTACCGCTTCGAAATGGCGCGGTGGGGACGCACGCTCTGGCAGAGCCTGATTACACCGGTGATTACCACGGCGCTCTATTTCGTCGTGTTCGGCTCGGCTTTGGGCTCGCGCATGACCGCGATGGAGGGAGTCAGCTACGGCGCCTTCATCGTTCCTGGCCTGACGCTCCTCGCGGTCTTCATGCAGTCGATCTTCAACGCCAGCTTCGGTATTTATTTTCCGAAGTTTACCGGCACAATCTACGAACTTCTCTCAGCTCCAATTTCGAGCTTCGAGGCGGTGCTCGCTTATGTCGGCGCGGCGGTGACCAAGTCGGTTATCCTTGCCATCGTCACGCTCGCGACGGCCTACCTGTTCGTCGAAGTCCATGTCGACCACCCGTTGGCGATGCTTGCCTTCCTGCTGGCGATCAGTACCGGCTTCTGCCTGTTCGGTTTCGTGATTGGGGTGTGGGCCCAGAATTTCGAGCAGCTGCAGATCATCCCGATGATGGTCATCACCCCGCTCACCTTCCTCGGCGGCGCCTTCTACTCGATCAACTCGCTGCCGGAGCCGTGGCGGACCGTCACTCTCTTCAACCCGATCGTCCACGTCATCAGCGGCTTCCGCTGGAGCTTCTACGGAGTGAAGGACGTGCCCGTCTGGTCGAGCGTGCTGGTGACAGCCGCAATCATCGCGGTTTGCATGGCCGTAATCATCTGGATGTTCAAAACCGGCTACCGGCTGAAGCAATAATCGAGCCTCCGGGCACAAGCGAAGCTGCGCGAAGCAAACGTGCGCTCATGCCCGGACGCTCGAGCTTATTTGGCCTCTTGCTTCTCGGGGACGTCGGCCATGCTATCCGACGACGTTTCCTGGTTCGCCCGCTCGGCTCCGTTGCCGTCGAGGTTCTGCTCGACGAAGTCCCAGTTGACGATCTTGCCGAGAACGCTTTCGGCATAGCGGGGCCGGGCGTTCCTGTAGTCGATGTAATAAGCATGCTCCCACACATCGAGCGTGAACAGCGGCTTCATGCCGTCATGAACCAGCGGCGTGTCCGCGTCGTGGAGCGACGTTATCTTGAGCTTGTCCCGGTCGAGCACGAGCCAGGCCCAGCCGCTCGCGAAATGGTTTACCGCCTCTTCCTGAAGCGCTGTGAGCATGCCCTCGGCGCTGCCGAAGCTTTCTTCGATCATCCGCATCAGGTTGCCGCTCGGCTTCTGACCATCGGGCGCGGCCAGGCATTGCCAGAAGAAGCTGTGGTTCCACAGCTGCGCGGCATTGTTGAACAGCTTGTTGTCGCCCTCCTTGCGGGCGCGCTGGACAACTTCGATCAGCGATCCGCCACCCCCCTTGGCCGCCAGCAGCTGGTTGGTCTTGTCGACATAAGCCTTGTGATGCTTGCCGTAGTGGAAATCGATCGTTTCAGCCGACATCACCGGTGCAAGCGCGTCGCGCGCAAACGGCAGTTCGGGAAGCTGGAAAGCCATGGAATCCTCCTCGCTCTTTGGGATGGCCTATCGGAAACGGATGAGCGCCCCTTGAGGCTCCGTCAAGCAAGCAGGAAATTCTAGCGGGAGCTGGCGTCGAGGAGCTTGTGCCGCTTCAGCGCGTGGCGGAGCTGGTCGTAGCTGAGGCCGATCGCGGCCGCAGTCGCCCGCTGGTTGAAGCGGTTGGCCTTCAGAGCCTCCTCCAGGAGTGCGCGCTCGTAGGAGTCGACGGATGCCCGGAAGTCTTCGGTCTGCAGCGCCATCGGCGGATCGTGTGCGGTCTCGTCGGATTCCGTTTCGGCGGGCGCGTCCGCCGGCTCGCCGCTGGTCACAATGGCCGCACCGGTCGGAGCCCAGGGGGAGGCAAAGGGGTCGAACTGGATGGAGTCGACCGGCCGCTCGGGATCTTCCCAGCGATAGACCGAGCGCTCGACTACATTGCGAAGCTCGCGAACGTTCCCCGGCCATGGATAGGCCTCCATCTTGCCCATCACCTTCTCGCTGAAGCCGGGCCAGTTCGGCCATTCCAGCTCCGCCCCCATCCGGCGGCCGAAATGCTCGGCGAGAAGCGGGATGTCCCCCTGGCGGGCGCGGAGCGGCGGCAAGGTGATGACCTCGAACGACAAGCGGTCGAGAAGGTCGGCCCGGAACCGGCCCTGCTCGACCAGGCTCGGCAAATCCTCGTTGGTCGCAGCGACGATCCGGACGTCGACGGAGACCGGCTTCGACGCGCCGATCCGGGTGATCTCGCCATATTCCACGGCCCGCAGGAGCCGGTCCTGCGCAGGTTGCGACAGGGTGCCCAGTTCGTCGAGGAACAGCGTTCCGCCATCAGCCTCCTCGAAGCGTCCGTGACGAGTCTTGGCCGCTCCTGTAAAACTCCCGGCCTCGTGACCGAACAACTCCGATTCGATCAGGTTTTCCGGCAGGGCCGCACAGTTCATCACGACCAGCGGCGCGGACCAGCGCGGGCTCAGGTGATGGAGGCGTTCGGCCACCAGCTCCTTGCCGGTACCGCGTTCGCCGATGACCAGGACCGGGCGGTTGAGAGCCGCTGCACGGCTCGCCCGCTCGATCGCGTCGAGGACGGCGTTGCTCTGCCCGACGAAGGTTTCCGTGCGCTCCATGCGCTGACAGTTGGTGGCAGATACCACCTATTGGCAAGATATTTCGCACTTCGAGATGGCGGATTTTCCGACTTTTCGCGGGTTTCTGACGATTCGGGATTCTGGCACATCTCCTGCATAGATAAACGAAGAAAGGGCCCAGAATTGGATTGCGGAGTACAAAGATGAGCATCTTTTCCCGGACGCGGGATATCTTCGCGGCGAACATGACCGAGCTTCTCGACCGGGCCGAAGACCCGGCGCGGATGATCCGGATGATCATCCTCGAGATGGAGGAGACGCTGGTCGAGGTGCGCGCGAGCGCTGCCAAGACGATCGCCGACGGCAAGGACATGCGCCGGACCCTCAATAAGCTCGACGAAATGCAGACGAGCTGGACGGAGAAGGCCGAGCTGGCGCTGAGCAAGGGCCGCGAGGACCTCGCCAAGGCCGCGCTGATCGAGCGGCAGAAAGCCACCGACATGGCCGCCGGCCTGAAGGAAGAGATCAAGCAGCTCGACGACACGCTCAAGAGCTATGAGGCGGACATCGCTAAGCTTCAGACCAAGCTCCGCGAGGCACGCGCGCGCCAGAATGCGATCGCGCATCGGCTGGAAAGCGCCGTTACTCGCGCCAAGGCTCGCGAGCTCCTCAACGGCGGCCGGACGGACGACGCCTTTAGCAAGTTTGAAATTCTCGAACGCCGCGCCGATTTCGCCGAAGGGCGCGCCGAGGCGCTCGGAATGACCGGCCCGAAGAGCCTCGAGGAAGAAATCGCTGAGCTCAAGGCCTCCGAAAAGGTCGACGCCGAGCTCGAAGCCATGAAGGCCGCAATGGCGGCGAAAGGGAAGTAAGCCCCGATGGAAGATGTTGTCCTACCCATCCTGATCGTCGGAATCCTATTCCTGGGCCTTCCCTGGATCATCTTTCACTACGTCACGAAGTGGAAATCCTCCGCGACCCTGAGCGGAGAGGATGAGAAGCTTCTCGACGAACTTCACGACATGGCTCGCCGCCTCGATGACCGGATGTGCACCATCGAGCGGATCATGGACGCCGAGAACCCGAACTGGCAGCAGACATGCCTTCCCGATGCGGGGGCACCGCTCCACGACGAGATCATGAGCTCGAGCCGCAGCCGCCGCGGAGAGAAAGCATGAGCACGCAGCCTCCCAGCCGCACGAAATTCTACCTCGACAAGCGCAACGGCAAGGTGATGGGCGTGTGCGCCGGCCTCGCCGACTATACGGGGCTCGATGTCACCCTCGTCCGAATCCTGCTGATCCTGGCGATCGTCTGCGGCGGCGCCGGAATCCTGGTCCCTGCCTATTTCATCACCGGATGGGTTGCCGAGAACCGGCCGCGCGAGCTCGAGAACAGCGACCCCGAAGAGCAGAAATTCTGGCAGGGCGTACGCCAGTCGCCGTCACGGACCACCCGCGACATCAAGTCACGGTTCCGCGACATCGACCGCCGGCTCGCCCAGATCGAGCATTATGTGACGATCGAGAACCGCTCGCTCGCCCGCGAAATCGAGCAGCTTCGCTAGCCGGGACCGGGAGAAGAATCATGGATTGGGGCGGACCTGGATTTGTCATCGCGATCGTCGCGATCTCCACACTCGGCTGGCTGGTCTCGACCTGGATCAGGGCCCGGCACGGCTATCCGATCGAGAACGAATGGAGCGGCGTTTCCCATAAGGGCGATCGCCCGGCCGGAGAGCGGAAACTCGCTCTTCTTACCGAAGAGAACGCGCGCCTGAACGGCCAGGTGAGTCGGCTCGAAGAGCGGATCGCCACGCTCGAGCGGATCGCGACCGATCCGGCCGAGCGCACTGCACGCGAGATCGACGGCCTGCGGTAAATCGAGACGAGAAAGAGGGGACGTATAATGGACATGGCGGACGTGGTGCTGGTTCCTAACCTGCCGTGGATGATCGGCGGCGGCCTGCTGCTTGGATTCATGGCGATTGGCGGCTGGATCTTCACGACCTGGCTCCGGATCCAGAACGGTTATCCGCTCGAAACCTCGTGGGGACGCGCGATTCACCCGCAGGTCAGCAACGAGGCAAAAGAACGGATCAAGCTGCTCACCAATGAAAATGCGGAGCTTCGGGCCCAGATCGGGTCGCTCAGCGATCGCCTTCAAACGGTGGAGCGCATCATCACCGACCATCCCAATCAGCTTGCTCGCGATATCGACGCGCTCGTCGACAAGGGAGGGCGCGCCTGATGGATGGCCCGACCAATGTGATGCTCGCCGCAATCATCATTGGGCTTCCGGTCGTGATGCTGATGGTGATCTTCAGCCGCTGGTTGAAATTTCGCGAGAAGAAGCTTGAAGTGGAAGCGAAGCTTGCCGCCGAAAAGGCCGCGCAATATGCGTCGCGCTCCATGGAGCTTGAACAGCGCGTCCGTGTGCTGGAGCAGATCGTGACCGATTCGGGCGCCCAAACCGCAACCCAGATCGAAGCGCTCCGGGGGCGGCACGCGATCGAGAATGGAGAAGCCCGCTAGATGAATCCGTTTGAAATGGTGGCGATCATCGTCGTCGCGGTGATGATCGCGTCGGTTCTGAGGTCGAGATACCAGGCCCGCGGGAACAGCGAATCCAACCCCGCGGCCGAGGCCGAAAATCTCCGGCTTCGGGAAGATGTGAAGCAACTGAAAGATCGCGTGAGAGTGCTGGAGCAGATCGTCACCGACAGCGGCGCCCAGACGGCCGCCCAGATCGAGGCGCTTCGGGAAGGCAATCGGATCAGCGAAAGGGACCAGGCCTGATGGAGGGCGGCCAACTGATGGTCGTCCTGATCGTCGCGATCGTCATGGTCGCGTCGATCATCAGGGCAAAATACGGCTATGGCCGGCACGGCCGCAGGATTGATTCCTCGTCTCCGGAAGAGCGCGCGGAAAACCTGCGTCTCCGAGACGAGGTGAAAGAGCTGAAGGAGCGCCTGAAGGTCCTCGAACGGATCACGGTGGAGAAGGAAAACAGCCTTTCCCGCGAGATCGACGACCTTCGCGACCGCTAGAAGCGAGCCGCCTCCCCTGCTAGGCGCGGATGCATGAGCGGTCTGCCGCCACTATCCGACATCCTGGACGAGTATGAGTTCCTCGACGGCGAGGACCGGTACCGGCTCCTCATCGACCTCGGCCGCAAGCTCGAGCCGATGCCGGATGCGCTGAAGACCGATTCGACAAAGGTGCGGGGCTGCTCGGCCTCAGTATGGGTCTATCCAACGACCCTGGACGACGGGCGGCTGCATTTTCTCGCCGACAGCAATGCAGCGATCACCAAGGGCATCGTCGCGCTGGTCCTGTCGGCGGTTCAGGACAGGCCCGCGAAGGAGGTCGCGGAGACCGACATCGCCGCGGTGCTCGAACCGTTCGACCTTTCGCGGCAGCTGAGCTCAAACCGGACCCAGGGCGTTCCGAACATGATCCAGTTGGTCCGCGACACGGCTCGGCGGCTCGCGGCATGACCGACACGGCGCAAGGCTTCGACCCGCGCGCCTTCTTCGAGCTTGCCCGGCGGATCGGGCATGGCAGGGCGCTGGGCCTGGAATTCAGGGACTCGGGCGAAAACTGGGCGGAGCTTGCGCTGCCATGGCGCGAGGAGCTGGTCGGCGTTCCTGAAACGGGCGTGCTTGCATCGGGCGCGATCGTCAGCCTCGTCGATACAGCCAGCGGAACATCGGTCTGGGTCGCGCTCGACAAATTCGTTCCGATCCTGACCGTGGACCTCCGGCTCGACTACCTCCGCCCGGCCGCGAAAGGGGAAACGATCGTCGTCCGATGCGAATGCGTGAAGGTCACTCGAAAGATCGCCTTTGTCCGGGGGACAGCGCGCGGAGAGGCTGACGAGCGCCCGATCGCGCTCAGCGCGGCCACCTTCATGATCAATCGCTAGACCCGAGCGCCAATCTTCGGTCTTCCGCCGCCTTCAGGACATCGTAGGCCGCCTGTATCTCCCGGAACCGCGCTTCGGCTTCCTTGTCGCCTTGCTTCAGGTCGGGATGATGCTTCTTGGCAAGCTGGCGGTACGCCGTGCGGATGGTCTTGAAGTCGGCGTCCGGATCGAGCTCGAGCACCGACAGCGCCCGCATCTCGTCGCGGCTGCGGCTGTCGTCGCCAGGGCCCGCCCACTGCCAGTGCGCCGAGCGGCGGAAGCTGCTCGCGCCGCTTTCCTCCTCGGCTGCGCGTCTCGCGGCTTCTTCGGGGCTAAGGCCGGCGAAGTAATTCCAGTTCTTGTTATATTCGGCGGCGTGGCGTTCGCAGAAATACCAGCGCTCGCGGCTGTTGGGCGCCTTGGGCGCGGGCCGGTCGCCGGGCTCCTCGCAGCCGACCCGGTCGCAGAGCCGGACGCGCGCGGCTGCCCTGCCCGCCTTCCCGTAGGAACGCCAGCGCGGGAAACCCCAATCGTCCGATCTCTTCTGCTTCGCCATTGTTACTCACTAGTTGCGCGCCGCAAGGCGTTGCAAGGAAATGCGCCAGAGGACCTGTAAGCCGGGTTCTGTATCCCCGCTTGCGCGAGGACGGCGGCCATTCGTCTAGCCCTGCACTTGCGCGCAGGGTCAAGCGACCAACCCGGGCGGCGAGCCGGAACATGCTCCTATGCCGCCCCTATTCGGTCTTGCACCCGGTGGGGTTTACCGTGCCGCCCCTGTTGCCAGCGGCGCGGTGCGCTCTTGCCGCACCCTTTCGACCTTACCCGTCCGAAGCCGGGCGGAATCCTTTCTGTGGCACTATCCCTCACCCGCCGAAGCGAGCGGCCGGGCGTTACCCGGCACCGTCGTTCCATGGAGCCCGGACTTTCCTCGCGTCCCTTGCGGGACCCGCGGCCGCCCGGCCCTCTGGCGAGGGGCGATATAGTGGAAGGTTGAAGCGGTTGCCAGTCAGGCCGCGAGTGTCCGGTTTGGGTGGATAGCGGACGCTAGCGCCGCTTCTTCGGCTGGCGCGCCAACAAATTGTTCAGCACTGGCAGGTAGGCTTGGTCGTCAAGCAGCCCAGTGGCACTGGCGATGACCGTTGGCTTAGCGCAGCGCGGGCATTTGGCTGTCCATCGTTTCACCCGGTTCTGCTTCTCCGGCGCGGTCCACTCGTCTTGCCAATCGACGATTTCCTTAACGTCGAATCTGGCGCAGCAGGAAAGACACCCGGCGAATTTACTTGCCTCTATTTCCTGCCGGTTGCCCGTAGAGTGACGCGCTGCCTCAGATAGCGCTTCGCTTTCCGTCTGCTGCGTCATCGACAGAGAATCGCGCAAGTCGCTAATGTCTGCAATGGGTCGAAAACAGACACTAGCGACTACTGCGGCCGCGGGAGCAACAGCGACAGCAATTTCGCCCGGCACTCACCGTCGATGATCCCGTCGATCCGGTCGGGGCGGAAGCGGCGCTGGAACGCGATGACCGCCTTCTGCGCGTCGTCGACGTCATAGCCGAACCTCTCAAGCGCGAGGAGGAATCCGGCGTCGGTCCAGAACGGGTCGACCAACTCGCGACAGGGGCTCGGAAGCGCCAGGCGCCGCTTCGCCAGCGCCTCCCACGGAAACAGCTCGCCCGGGTCTTCCTTGCGCGCCGGTGCGACGTCCGAATGGCCGACGACATTGCCTCGGCCGATTCCGTGCCGGTCCTTGATGTCGGCGACGAGCGGGATCAGCGCCGCGATCTGCTCGTCCGGGAACGGGCGATAACCGAACTCGTGGCCGGGATTGACGATTTCGATCCCGACGCTCGCGGAATTGACGTCGGTGATGCCCCGCCAGCGCGACTTGCCGGCGTGCCACGCGCGCTTGGATTCATCGACCAGGCGGTAAATCGTCCCGTCTTCGTCGAGGAAATAGTGCGAGGAAACTTTCGCCTCTGGCGACGTCAGCCGGTCGAGCGCGCCCTCCGCGCTCGGCATGCCCGTGTAATGGAGCACGATCATCGACACGGGGAGCGCCCGCTCGTCGAAATTGGGCGAGGGCCGCTCGACGAATTCCATTGTCGGAGAGGCGCAAATTTGCGCCCCCCGGTCAAGCCTTTGAAGCCGCCCTTCGGTCAACCAGGCGCTTTTCGACGATGGCGCCGCCGTCCGTTCGGCGATAGAGGCCGCGCGCCTCGATATCGGCGCCGAACCGCTCCGTCTGCCCGATCACCGTCTCGCCGGCGCCGAGCATGAGCCAGCCGTCGGGAGCAAGAGCCGACGCAATCCGGTCGAAAGCCGCCCGCCTCTTCTCGCCCGTGAGATAGAGAAGGACGTTGCGGCACAGCACGATATCGAACTCGCCGGGATGCGGCGGCGCTTCGAGAAGGTTGTGGACCTGGAAGCGGACCGACTTGCGAATGTCCTCCACCGCCCGCCAGCCGTCGTCGCATTCCTCGAACCAGCGGATGGTCTGGTTGATGCCGAGTCCGCGCTGCACTTCGAACTGGCTGTAAACGCCGCCACGCGCCCGATCGACGACGGTCGAGGACACGTCGGTGCCGAGCACATCGATCGTCCAGCCGCGCCACTTTGACAAGTCTTCGGCGAATAGCATGGCGAGCGAATAAACTTCCTGCCCGGTCGAGCAGCCGGCCGACCAGATACGGATCCGCTTTTTGTCGTGGCGCCTGGTGGCAAGCTGCGGCAGCGCGTGACGCGCGAGCAGGTCGAACGGCGCGCGGTCGCGGAAGAAATAGGTTTCGTTGTTCAACAGCGCCTCGACCACCTGGTTGGACAAAGCCGGCTCCTTGCCCATCACCAGGATCGTGATGAGCTCGTCGAGGGTTGAAATGCCGCGCTCGCGAAGCAGCGACGACAGGGCCGTTTCGATCCGCCAGCGGCGGTTCATCGTCAGCTGCTGGCCGGTACGCGCTTCGAGGAGGCCGGCGAGAATTCGGCTGGAGCTGTCGCTGACCTGCACCTCAGGCGTCCCCCACCCGCGATGCGATCCGCCGGCCCATTTTTTCGGGCGGCATTACCGCGCAGGCGAGCCCGGCCTCGATCACCGCGCGCGGCATTCCCCAGACCGCGCAGCTGGCCTCATCCTGGGCAAGAACCGACCCTCCCCGGGCAACGAGCTTCGAGGCGCCCTCCGCACCGTCCTTGCCCATCCCGGTGAGGATGACTCCGACCGCGCCATCGCCGAACTCCGCTCCCGCCGAAGCGAACATTGGGTCGACCGACGGGAGGCATCCGCTTGGAGCGCGCTCGCGGGACAATTTGACGAACTGGCCGCGATCGGAGGATTCGATTGTCAGGTGCGCGTCGCCGGGAGCGATGATGATCCGGTCCGGGAGAAGCTTCATCCCGTCCTCCGCAACCAGCGCTTCGCGCCGAGCAGCGATCCCCAGCTGCCGGGCAAAGACCGGCATGAAAGGCGACGGAAGGTGCTGGGTAACGAGGATCGGAACCCCGATCTTGGGCGGAAGCGCCTGGAACAGCGCAGCGATCGCGTGAATTCCGCCGGTCGAGGCGCCGATCGCCAGGATGCCGATCGGGTCCGGCGACATCGCCCGGAGCGGGCCGTAACCCTGGAGCCGGATCGGCTCCGCCAGCGGCGGTTGATCGTCCGCGAAGCCGATCGCCTTGAGCCGCGAAAGGAGGACCTCGGCGAACCGGCCGTTGAACTTGCCGGTCCCGGGCTTGGGCATCGCATCGGCCGCTCCGAGCGCGAGCGCGGCGACCGTCTGCGCGGCGCCATCGTCCGCGACCGAAGAGACGATCATCACCCGGGCGCCATTGGCGGCCTCGAGGATCTTGGGAATCATCTTGAGCCCGCCCTCGCCCGGCATCTCGAGGTCGAGAAGGACGATGTCGACCTTCACCGCCTGCAAGGCGTCGATCGCGTCTTCGGCGGTTCCGGCGACCGCGGCGATCTCGAAGGATTTGTCGCTTTCGACCATCCGCGAGAGGACCGCTCGGGCGACCATCGAATCGTCGACGATCATCAGGCGGATTCGACGCCGCTCAGGCTCCCTGCCTACTTGGCGATCCCGCGATTTTGCGAGCGCCCGCTCCACCTTCGCGGACTCTTAGGCGACGCCGACGAGCTGAAGCTTGACGTGCAGCGTCTCTCGATCGAACGGTTTCATGACATATTCGTCGGCACCGGCTTCGAGAGCGGCGCGGATGTGCGCCATGTCGTTCTCGGTGGTGCAGAACACGACTTTGGGCTGGTCGCCATGACCGCCCTGGCGCAGCAGCCGAAGGAACTCCATCCCGCTCATCACCGGCATGTTCCAGTCGAGCAGCACCACGTCCGGCATCTTCTGCTCGCAGCGCGAAAGCGCTTCCTGGCCGTCGCCTGCTTCCTCGACCTCGAATTCGAGAGTCTCGAGAATATGGCGAGCGACCTTGCGGATCACCTTGGAGTCGTCGACGATCAAACAGCTCTTCATGCTTCAGGCTTCCCCGCTGAATTCCGCATGTTGTACTACCGAAGGGTAACGAAGAGCTTAAGCCGCACGGGCTTCCGCTCCCGAGACGAGCGCCTCCACGTCCACCAGCAGCAAAGGCCCGACCTCGGTCTCGACCATGCCCTTCGACACGCGTTCCCACCCATCGCCCATCGCTGCGCGGACGGGCGAAGGCTCGCTCATCGCCTCGACCACGTCTTCCACGATGTCGACGATCAGCGCGTAATGGTGGCCGTCCAGCTCGACGACCGCGGCCTCGCGAATTCCATCCGACGTGTCGCTCGTCCCAAGCTCCAGCGAGCGCATGCAGTCGATCACCGTCAGCACCCGGCTTCGGAGCGCCGACAGGCCCGCGACGTGCGGCGCCGCCCGCGGAACCGGGATCAAGGTGTCCAGCTCGACCACCGATTCCACGGCAGCCGCCGGCAAGGCGACCCGCTGGCCGCCGATGGTCACGATGAGCAAAAGCTCGTTCATCAGCGCTTTCCTCCGGCCGATTTCAGCGCCATCAACAGCCCGGCGCGGTCGTAGCGATAGATGCTGTCGTCGCCCTTGCTCGAAGCTTCGGGTTCGGAGCGCAGGACGATGGTCCGGGCCCCTTTGGCGGCTTTCTTGGGCTCGGAAGTGATGACCAGGTCCGCGACACCGTCATGCTCGTCGCCGATGACACGATAGCCAACGGCTTCGACGATCGGCCGGAGCATGTTTTGCATCCACGGGTCGCCACTGGGAAGGCGGCAGAGCGGCTGGTCCCCGCTGACAGAGGCTGCGGAGCCAAGATGATGCGCGAACAGCCAATGCGCATCGACCAGTTCGGCCGGCTCGCCCCCGATCAGCGTGACCCCGCTGACTTCCGCCGGGTTTTCCGCCGGGATAACCTCGCTGTCGATCGTCGACAGGTCGATGACCTCGCTGAAGGCGTAGCCGATCTCGTGGGTCCCGTCGTTGAGGCGGAAGATGCGGACCTTCTCCTTGCCCAGGTCGGCATTGACACCGGCGAGCGGAAGGATGGCTTTGCCGAGCTGGACCCGCAGTTGCCCGGCGCCCGGCTTGATTGCCTTGACCGGCACTTCCTCGATCCTGTCGACGACCGCCAGGCGCAAGGCCCGGCGTGCTCCGTCGAGTCCCCGGAACAGGAGGACGGAAACGGCTTTCGATGCTGAGGTTGCGGGACCTTCGGCCACCCGCGCGGTGCGGTCGTGCGCTTCGAGCTTCACGCCGCCCACTTCGGCGAGCCCGGCCGGGTCGAACAGGAGGATCGGGCTTCCGTCGTCCGCGAGCGTGGTTCCGGCATAAAGTCCCGTCGCCATCACCTGCGGAGCGGCCGGCTTCACCACCAGCTCTTCATGATCGTGAATCCTATCCACGCCGAGCGCGTAAACGTCGCCGCCTGCGGGGCGGAGAACGACCAGGTTGCGGTCCTCCTTGGCCACTGCGCTTTCAAGGCCGAGAATGTCGGCGAGCGCCACCTCCGGCACCCGGTTTCCGCGGATCGTCGCCACCCCTGCCCCGCCAAGGCTGTCGAGGGTGACGGACTCGCCATTGGCGCGGACGATCTCGACGATCGCCGAGCGCGGAATCGCGAAATGCTGGCCTGCGATCGACACCGTCAGCGCCGGAATGATGGTCAAGGTCAACGGCACCCGGAGGGTCATCCGCGTGCCCTCGCCGGGCGTGCTGTCGACTTCGACGATTCCGCCGATCCGCTCGATGTTGGAGCGGACCACGTCCATCCCGACTCCGCGGCCGGAGATAGCCGTGACTTCCTTGGCAGTGGAAAGCCCGGCTTCGAAGATCAGCGCAAGTTGCTCGCGCGGGGCGAGCTTAGCGGCCTCCTTCTTGTCGACAATTCCCGAAGCGATCGCCTTGTCGACCAGCTTCGCGCCGTCGATCCCGCGTCCGTCGTCCTGGATATCGATCAGGATCTGGTTGCCCGACTGGCGCGCGGACACCGACAGGATTCCGATTTCGCGCTTTCCCGCCTTCAGCCGCTCCGCCGGGGTCTCGATCCCGTGATCGACCGCATTGCGGATGATGTGGGTCAGCGGATCGCGGATCATCTCGATCATCTCGCGGTCCAGCTCGACGTCGCCACCCTCGATATCGACCAGCACCTGTCGCCCGAGCTCGGCGGACAGGTCGCGCACCATTCGCGGAAGCGCCACGAACAAATTCTCGATCCGCTGCATCCGGGTACGCGTGATCGCGTCGCGCATTTCGGCAATGATGGCCGACAAGCGCTCGAAGGCGCCGTCCACGGACACGTCGGCGGAAGTCTCGCGAAGACGGCGCGCAAGCTCGTTCCTCGCAAGAACCATGTCCGAAACCGTGCTCATCACCCGGTCGAGAAGCTCGACCGAAAGGCGGATGGTGCGCGGCGGCGCCCCCCTCGCCTGCTCGGCGACGGTGGTGACGACGGGCGTTGCAGCGCCCTCCGCCCCCGGCTCTAGTGCGTCAATCAGGGCGCTGTCGTCGCCCTCCGGAAAGTCCTCGCCCGCCTCGATCGCCGCGATCATCTCGCCGATGCGGTCGATGACGGCGAGCACCGCGCTGACAAGCGGCCCGTCGGCGTGACGGCGGCCCGCCCGAACGTCGGCGAGCGCGTCCTCGGCGGCGTGGCTAAGCGCCTCCAGCCGCGGAAAATCGAAAAAGCCGCAATTGCCTTTCACGGTGTGGACGAAGCGGAAGATGGAATCGAGCCGGGCGCGGTCGTCGGGATTGGCCTCCCACGCGACGATCTCCCCGCCGAGAGCCTCGAGCATCTCGCGCGACTCCGCGACGAAATCGGCAATCAGGTCGTCCATTGGCGAAGCTGCCCCCAAGCCGGAATGCTTTTCCGTCTTATGGCGGGCAGGAGTTAACGGCGCGTTA
>JBDZVP010000031.1:0-20349 GCA_040255765.1 Sphingomonadales bacterium
ACCACGGGCTCATCGGTCGGCGCGATTTCGAAACCCGACTTCAGCGCTGGCGTGAAGTCGGCCGGGAATTTGTAGGATGGATCGCCGCGAGCCTCGCCGCTTCCGGTGATCAGCGGTGTCGTCGTGATCGTAAGGCCCGCCTTTTTGGCCGCCTCGTCAAAGCTCGCGCCGCCGTCGAGCTCGTCCTCGATCCTGTTGACGAGATCGGCGAGCGCATTCTTGCGCTTGTCAGCGGTCAGCTGCCGCGAAATCTCGCCGCGGACGGACTCCAGGGATTTGCCCGGCTGGCTCTTCGATCCTTCGATCTTGATAACGTGCCAGCCGAGAGGCGACTGGATCGGTCCGATCACGTCGCCGGGCTGGGCTCCCCAGGCGGCAGCGGCCACCTTGTCTCCGAAATTCCCGCTGAAGTCGGATCGCGTGACATCGCCCAGGGCGACGTCGGCCGCGCCGAGTCCGGCAGGTTTCGCGGCTTCGACGAAGCTTTGGCCGCTTTTCGCGCGCTGGGCGATTCCGGCGGCGACCTTCTGGTCGGGAACGACCGCCTGGCTGATGGTTCGTATGTCCTTGGCGCCGTAAATGTCCTGGTGCGACTTGTAATAAGCCTCGATTTCCTGCGGCGTGGCCGAGACATTCGCGACCTGTGCGTCGCTTATCGGCGCGATCTTCAGGATCCGCTGCTCGGGCACCATGTATCGGTTCCGGTTGGCGGTATAATATTGCTGGACCTGCGCGTCGGTCGGGTTGAGTCCGGCTTCGAACATCGAGATCGGAACCAGCGCGACCTGCCCCTGCCGCTGTTCAAGGAGCATCGAGGCATAGGGCGTTGCCATTCCGATCGGCACCTTCGGGCTCGTCGCTGCGGGCGTGATCAACAGCCGTTCGAGCAAGCTCCCGGAAATGAAGCCCCGGACCTCGCGGTCGGTCAGTTGTTGGCGTGCGAGGAAGGCCTGGTAAGCCTGGCTGCTGACCTGGCCGTTCAACCCCTTCACGCCCGGGATGTTGGCGATCTCCGCATCGACCAGCCGTTTCGACAATGCGAACCCGTGCTTGTCGGCGAAGGCCTGCAGGGCCGCCTGGTCGATGAGCCCCTGGAGAAGCGGATCGAAATCCTCGGCGAGGTCGGTATAGGTGGCTTCCGGATTCTGTTGCCGGACCTGGGCGAGCCGGCGCTGCATTGCCGAGCTCATGTCGCGGTCCGACACTTCGATCGATCCCGCCTTGGCGAGGTCACTCGCCGGAAGGCTCCCGTTTCCGAGGCTGAGGCTCTGAAGATCGCCGGCTGCGAAACCGATGACGATCAGAAGGCCGACGATACCGATAATCGCGGTCCCGATCGACGATTTGGACATGCGGCGGAAGGATCTGAGCATCCGGTTGAATTCTCTTTGCAATGAAGTGTCGATCGCGGGCTTTACGGGGGAGTGCTTGCGCCTTCAAGCGCGGCGCGGCTAGGGCCGGTGGAAACGAGGGAAGGCGAGGGGAATGGCTCGAAGAATTCTGGTTGTCGGCAATTGGAAGATGCACGGCACCGCAGCCGACATCGGCGAGATCGAGGCGATCGCGGAAGGGGCAAGGCGAAATCCGGACGTCGACAGCGGACTTTGCCTTCCGGCCACGCTGATCGAGCGGGCGGCCAGAGCAGTCCCCGGATTCCCGATCGGCGGCCAGGACGTACACTCCGCCGACAAAGGCGCCCACACCGGCTGCGTGTCGACGTCCATGCTTCTCGATGCCGGAGCGACGATGGTGATAATCGGCCATTCCGAGCGCCGCGAGGCGCAGCACGAGAGCGATGCCGATGTTCGCGCCAAAGCAGAGGCTGCTCTGCGGGCAGGGTTGCCGAGTATCCTTTGTGTCGGCGAATCCCTCGCGGTCCGCGAAGCCGGCGATGCGGTCGCCACCGTCGGCCGCCAGCTCGACCAGTCGCTTCCCCGCGCCGTTGACGTGGCCCGCCTGGCAATCGCCTACGAACCGATCTGGGCGATCGGCACTGGGCTTATCCCAACCATGGACGACATCGCCGAAATGCACGCCGCTCTCCGGCAGCGGCTTCGCGCTGCCTACGGCGATTCGGCCGGTGAAATCCGGATTTTGTACGGCGGTTCGGTAAAGGCATCGAATGCCGCCGAGATCTTCGCGGTTCCCGACGTCGACGGCGCTCTCGTTGGTGGAGCGAGCCTGAAGGCCGCGGATTTCGTTCCGATCATCGAAGCAGCGGCGTTGAAAGCATGAGCGGGGGTCGCTAAGTCGCCGCCGCAATCCACAAAGGCGTGACCATGCTCTTCACCTTCCTCCTCGTTGTCCAGACCCTGATCGCCATCGCGCTCGTCGGCACGATTCTGATGCAGCAATCGGAAGGCGGGGGACTTGGCGTCGGCGGAAGTTCCTCCGGGTTCATGACCGCACGAGGAGCTGCCGATTTCCTCAGCAGGTCGACCGCGGTGCTTGCCGGGATCTTCATCGTCCTGGCGATCGCGCTTGCCGCAATCGCGGGCGTGAATCGCAATCCCGTGGCAATCGACACGTCGCTCGCGAACCAGGTAGCCCCGGCAACCGCTCCGGCCACTCCGGTTACGGGCCAGCAGCCGCCCGTCCAGCAGCAGGAAGCCCCCGCGAGCCAGCCCGCGCCCGCGGTTCCAGTCGAGCACTAAACAGCATCGGACGAAATTTATTTTCGGCTGAGGCTTGCCCAATCGGGCAATCCATCTCTAAGCCGTAAGCCCCATGGCGCGGTTCATTTTTGTCACCGGCGGCGTGGTGTCTTCCCTTGGAAAAGGCCTTCTCTCCGCTTCACTCGGAGCGCTTCTCCAGGCGCGTGGATACTCCGTCCGAATCCGGAAATTCGATCCCTATCTGAACGTCGATCCAGGAACGATGTCGCCATACCAGCATGGCGAGGTCTTCGTGACCGACGACGGAGCCGAGACCGACCTCGACCTTGGCCATTACGAGCGCTTCACCGGCGTTTCCGCGCGCCAGTCCGACAACATCACCACCGGGCGAATCTACAGGGACATCATCGCCCGCGAGCGGCGCGGCGATTATCTCGGAGCCACTGTCCAGGTCATTCCGCACGTCACCAATGCGATCAAGGAATTCGCGCTCGCCGACACCGACGATGTCGACTTCGTCATCTGTGAGATCGGCGGCACCGTCGGCGACATCGAATCGCTTCCTTTCATCGAGGCCATCCGCCAGCTTCGAAACGAACTCGGGCGCGAGAATACCGTCAGCGTCCACACCACCCTCGTACCCTGGATCAAGGCCGCTGGAGAGCTGAAGACCAAGCCGACCCAGCACAGCGTTCGCGAGCTTTCCAGCCTCGGAGTGCAACCCGACGTCCTTCTCTGCCGGACGGACCGCGAGCTTCCCGAGAGCGAGCGCGAAAAGATCGCACTGTTCTGCAACGTGCCGAAATCGGCGGTCATCCCGGCGCTCGACGCCCGGTCGATCTACGATGTCCCGCTCCAGTATCACGCGGCCGGCCTCGATGGAGAGGTGCTCCGCGTCTTCCGGATGGGCGACGCGCCTGAGCCCGATCTCACGCGCTGGACCGACATCATGGACCGGCTCGACAATTACGAGGGCGAGGTGACGATCGGAGTCGTCGGCAAATATGTCGGCCTTCCGGACGCCTACAAGAGCCTCAACGAGGCGCTCGTCCACGGCGGGCTGGCCAACCGCGCCCGGGTCCATATCCGCTGGCTCGATGCGGAGATGTTCGAGGAGCCGGATTCGAACCTCGCCGCCGAGCTCGAGCCCTTGCACGGGATCCTCGTCCCCGGAGGCTTCGGCGAGCGCGGAAGCGAGGGCAAGATCGCCGCGGTCAAATTCGCCCGCGAGCGCGAAATCCCCTTCTTCGGGATCTGCCTCGGCATGCAGATGGCCTGCATCGAGGGCGTCCGCGAGGCCGGCATACCGGACGCCTCGAGCACGGAATTCGGCGCTACGGAAGAGCCCGTCATCGGCCTAATCACCGAATGGATGAGCCCCGAAGGCTTGCAGGAACGCGGCGCCGACAGCGACCTTGGCGGGACCATGCGCCTCGGCGCCTATGAAGCCGAGCTCGGCGGCAACAGCCAGGTCGCCGCAATCTACGGCGCCACCCGGATCAGCGAGCGCCACCGCCACCGCTACGAGGTCAATACCCGCTACGTGCCGACGCTGGAAAAGGCGGGCCTCGTTTTCTCCGGAATGTCGCCCGACGGGCGCTTGCCGGAGATCATCGAGCGGCCCGACCATCCCTGGTTCATCGGGGTCCAGTTCCACCCGGAGCTGAAAAGCCGTCCCTTCGACCCGCATCCATTGTTCGCCAGCTTCATCGAGGCTTCGCTAGGGAAGAGCAGGCTCGTCTGATGCCGCTCCCTTGAGGGAGGATTCGCTTCGCGGAACACCCCAGCCCGTGAACGGTTACGCGTTCGTTCCGAAATCAATCGACGGGGACGAGCATGCTTCTCACCATCGCAATCATCCTTCTGATCCTGTGGGCTCTTGGCTTCTTCGCCTTTCATCTCGCCGGCGGGCTCATCCACATCCTGCTGATCATCGGCATCATCGTTCTCATCTGGAACTTCGTCGCCGGCCGCAGGGTGTAGCTTTAGGTTTCAACGGTTGCCGGGCGGTCGGGGCCACCCTAAATCCGCCCCATGACGAACAGCATTTCCACTCGCCTCGCGGTGCTTGGCTCCGGGCCCGCCGGCTACACCGCGGCCATCTACGCTGCGCGCGCCGGCCTCTCGCCGATCGTGATCCAGGGCATCCAGCCCGGCGGCCAGCTGACCATCACCACCGATGTCGAAAACTACCCCGGATTCCGCGACGTCATCCAGGGCCCGTGGCTGATGGAGGAAATGCAGGCGCAGGCGGAGCACGTCGGAGCCAAGACCGTGTGGGACCATATCGAATCGGTCGATTTTTCCCGCCGCCCGTTCCTTCTCACGGGCGATAGCGGAACCCAATATCATGCGGATGCGGTGGTGATCGCGACGGGGGCCCAGGCACGCTGGCTGGGGCTTCCGTCCGAAGAGCATATGAAGAACAAGGGCGTTTCGGCCTGCGCGACCTGCGACGGGTTCTTCTTCCGGGGCAAGAAGGTGGCGGTCATCGGCGGCGGCAACACCGCGGTCGAAGAAGCGCTCTACATGACCAACCACACCACCGACGTCACCCTGATCCACCGCCGCGATAGCCTGCGCGCCGAGAAGATCCTGCAGGAGCGGCTGTTCGCAAGCCCGCACATCAACGTGATCTGGGACAGCGAAGTCGCCGAATTCGTCGGTGGCGGCGACCCGGAGGCACTCGTGGGATTGGACCTGAAGAGCAAGCTCACTGGTGAAATAAGCCGGCTGGACGTCGAAGGCGCCTTCGTCGCGATCGGCCACAAGCCTTCGACCGAATTGTTCGCGGGCCAGCTCGATCTCGACGAGGATGGCTACATCAAGGTCCAGCCGGGCACCACCAACACCAGCATCCCCGGCGTCTTCGCCTGCGGCGACGTCATGGACAAAATCTACCGCCAGGCGGTCACCGCTGCCGGGACCGGCTGCATGGCCGCCCTCGACGCCGAGAAATATCTCGCCGCGCAGGAGTTTGAGGCTCTAGCCGCCGAGTAGGCGGCCGCGCGTCAGAGAAACGCGATCGCCAGCCCGACGCCGAAAACTGCCGCCGTCAGGCCAAGCCCGACGACCGCGCTACGCCAATTTCCGAATGTACTGTCCATGGGCCACCTCCATCGAACAGCTGGAAAGTAACATGAAATCATGGGGAAAGCGACATTGCGCTTTTCCAGGCGTGGCGTGGTTAACGAAGAAGTTACGCGTTCCCCGTATGCCGCTTTCCGAAAGATAAGGGAGCGGGCTCGGCAAATGGCCACACAGGGGATCGAGGAAGTCACCGAAAACGCAATCCGTGCTGTCGCGCGCGATTGCGGCTCCTTGTCGATCGAGTGCAGCGACGTCGCCGGTTACGTGTCCGGAGTCGCCAGCCGGATCAGCGAAAATCTGAAGATGCTCGATCAGCTCGAAGAGGTGACCACGCGCCTTCTCGCCGACCAGGGGCGAGTGTCCGATTCCACCGACGAGGCTCGGCTTCTGGCGGAGCAGGCGAAGGTGAAGCTCGATTCCGGCCGCGAGGCGATCGAGGGCACCATTGGCGGCTTCAAGGGGCTGACCGACCTCATCGTCCAGCTAGGCGAGCGGATGGCGGGCTTCGCTTCGGCGATGAACCAGGTCCAGACCGTTTCCTCGACCATCGAAGCCATCGCACGCAAGACCAACATGCTCGCTCTCAACGCGACCATCGAGGCAGCGCGTGCGGGTGACGCCGGCCGCAGCTTTGCAGTCGTCGCCGCGGAGGTGAAGAAGCTCGCTCACGATACGCGGGCGGCCACCAGCCAGATCGCGGCGACAATCGGCGAGCTGACCCGGGAGGCCGGCGCCGTCACCTCCGAAATCAAGACAGGCGTCGATCGCAGCCGCGAGGCACAGAAAGGCTTCGGCCACATCAGTGAAACGGTCCGCGAAGTCAGCGAGATCGTCGCGATGGTCGATCGCCAGACGGAGGGCATCGCCCACTCCACCAGCATGATCCAGACCAGCGTCGACCGCGTGAAGGCGGGGCTCACCGACTTTGCCGGCGATGCCCGCGACAACGGCAAGGAGCTGGTCAGCGCCAAGGAGCGGCTGTCCCACCTCGAACTCTTGTCGAACACCATGCTCGACACGCTCGCCAATTCGGGCGCGGAAATTGACGACACGCCCTTCATCCTCAAGGCCCAGGACGCGATGCGCGCGATCCAGGCTGAGGCGGAGCGCGGAATTGCCGCCGGAGAGATCAGCGAGAGCGACGTGTTCGATCGCAACTACAGGTTGATCGAGGGCAGCAATCCGGCCCAGTACGAAACCGGATTCTGCGACTTCGCCGACCGCTACATCCGGCCGGTGCTCGACCGTTTCAAGGCGTCCGACAACCGAATCATCGGTTCGGCGATCACCGACGTGAACGGCTATCTTCCAACCCACCTTTCCGAGCGGTGCCAGGCTCCGGGACCGGACCCCGTCTGGAATGACGCACATTGCCGCAACAAGCGGATCTTCATGGACGAGACGACCCGCAACGCGATCAACTCGAACAAGCCGGCAATGCTCGCGACCTACCGGATGGAGCTCGGCGACAAGTACATCCCGGTGAAGAACGTCTTCGTCCCGCTGTGGATCAACGGCCGCCGCTGGGGCAATTTCGAGCTCGCCTACCGCGACGTGACGGAGGATTAGGCCGCCGGTTCCGTTACCGCCGCGGTCCTCAGAAGGTCGTCGCCTCCGAGCGACTGGTAGAGATCGACGAGATTCTGGGCGGATTCGAGCTTGGTCCGGACCAGAACCTGTTGCGCCGAATAAGACGAGCGCTGAGCGTCGAGGGTGGCGAGGAAATTCTCGATTCCCGCCCGGTAGCGAGCCTCGCTCAGCTTCAGCGAATCCGCGGCCGCAGCCGCCTGCCGGCTTCGCGCATCGAGCTCCGTGCCCATGGTCCCGCGCCTTGCGAGCGCGTCGGAGACTTCGCGGAAGGCTGCCTGGATCGCCTTCTGATAATCGGCGACGGCCGCCCTTCGCTGCGCCTCTGTCAGCCTGACGTTGGCGCGCCCGGCGCCGCCCTGGAAGATGGTGTAGGTCGCATCCGCGCCGGCGCTCCAGCCGAACGCCCCGCCGGTGAACAGGCTGCTCAAGGCTTCGCTCGCAAGGCCGAGAAGCCCGGTGAGGCTGATGCGGGGGAAAAGAGCCGCCCGGGCTGCACCGATCTGCGCATTGGCGGCGCGAAGCTGGTACTCAGCCTCGACCACGTCTGGGCGGCGGAGGAGGATCGAGGAATCGAGCCCCGCTGGAAGCTCCGCCACAGTCGGCGCGGCCTCGTCGATCGACTTGGGAAGCAAAGCTGGGTCGATCTGCGCTCCGACCAGCAGTTGAAGCGCGTTGACGTCCTGTGCCAGCGCCGTGGTCTGCCGGGCGACATCGGCCTCGGCGCCGGTCAGGATTTGCTCCGCCTGGCTGAGGTCTGTTCGCGGCGCGACACCGCCTTCGAGCCGGGCTCGCGTCAGCTTGACCGTGGTCGCCGCGCTCCTCGCGGTTTCATTGGCGATGCCGAGGAGGCTGGAATCGGCGCCATAGACGAGCCAGGCGTCGGCGATGCTTGCGACCAGCGCCAGCCGCGTTGCCCGGGCCGCGGCTTCGGTGGCGAAATAGCGCTCGAGCTGGGCGTGGCTGAGCGACCGCACCCGGCCGAATAGGTCGATCTCGAAGCTCGGGACGCTTAGCCCGGCATCGTAGCTCGCGTTGGCGCTGTTCTTGTCGCCGGTGAGGGTCGCCCCTGTGCCCGCATTCACGGTCGGGAGCTGGCCTGCTTGCTGGATCCGGTATTGTTCGCGAGCAGCGGTGATGTTGGCCGCTGCCGCCATCAGGTCGCGGTTGTTGGCCAGCGCCTGCTCGATCAGCGTCTGCAGTCGCGGATCGCGGAAAATGTCCTTGTAAGTCACCGCGGGAAGGGCGGCTTCGCTCTGCGCCAGATAGGCATCGCCGACCGGCCACGAGACCGGGACCGCCGGCCCGGGCCGAACGTAATTCGGCTCCAGCGACATGCAGCCGCTGGCAAGCAGGGCAAGCACGGGGGCGAAGCGCCTCATGCCTTGCTCTCCTTTCGGCTTCGCCAGCGTTCGCGGATGATGACGATTCCGTCACGCACGCCGCGCCGAACGAGCACGTAGAAGAGGGGAATGTAGAACACCGCGAGGATGGTCGCGGTCAGCATCCCGCCGATCACCGCGGTGCCGATCGCGATCCGGCCGTTGGCACCCGGTCCGGTCGAAACCGCCAGCGGGAACACGCCGAAGATGAAGGCGAAGCTGGTCATCAGGATCGGCCGGAGCCTGATTTTCGCAGCCTCGATCGCCGCGTCGATAATCCGTTTGCCTTCTCGTTCCGCGCGCTCGGCGAATTCGTTCATCAGGATCGCGTTCTTCGATGTCAGCCCCATCGTCGTCAGCAGGCCGATCTGCAGGAATACGTCATTCTGGAGTCCCCGAAGCGTGACCGCAAGGATCGCTCCGACGAGGCCGAGCGGGACCACCAGCAATACCGCAAGCGGAATCGACCAGCTTTCGTAGAGAGCGGCGAGGCAGAGGAAGATGACGATCAGCGAAATCGCGTAGAGGAGCGGTGCCTGGCCGGACGCGATCCGCTCCTGATACGACTGGCCGGCCCAGGCGACGCTGACGCCCGGAGTTTCGGCGGCGAGCTTTTCCATCTGCGCCATCGCGTCGCCGCTGCTCACCCCTTCCTTGCCCTGGCCCGAGAATTCGAAAGAGGGATAGCCGTTGAAACGCGACAGCGAGGTCGGAGTCGTCATCCAGTTCGTGCTCGCGAACGAGGAGAAGGGTACCATGTCACCCTGGTTGTTGCGGACGAACCAGCGGTTGATATCCGATGGCGCCGACCGGTAGGGCGCGTCCGCCTGGACATAGACCCGCTTCACCCGCCCGCGATCGATGAAGTCCCCGACGTAGCGCCCGCCCCATGCCGTCGAAAGGGTGCTGTTGACGTCGTTGGTGGTCAGGCCAAGCGCCGCCAGCTTGTCCTGGTCGATGTTGACCTTGAGGCTGGCAACATCGGGAAATTCGCTCAGGCGGACCTGCTCGAGCTCGGGGTTGTCGTTGGCCGCCGCGAGCAACTTGTCCCGGACCGCCGCGAATTCCTCCCGCGACATGCCGCTCGTATTTTGCAGCTCCATCGTAAAGCCTGCGGATTGGCCGAGCCCGCGGATTGCCGGCGGCACCAGCGCGAACACCTGCGCGTCGTGGAGCTTGCGGAACTCCTTTGACGCACGGTCCGCGATTGCCTTCGCGCTGTTCTCGCTGCCGTCGCGCTCGTCGAACGGCGCCAGGTTCAGGTACATCCTGCCCGAATTCTGGCCGCTGGCGCCGCCTCCGCCGCCGAGGACGCTGAAGAAGGCGTGGACGTTCTTGGAATCCGGGCCGTGGAGGAAATAATCCTCGACCTTTTGCTGGACGACTCCCGAGCGCTCCAAAGTGGCGCCGGCGGGGAGCTGGTACTGGACCATCGCGCTTCCCTGATCCTCCTGCGGAAGGAATCCGGTCGGTAGCCGCAGGAACAGGACCGCAAGCAAGACGCAGACCGCGGCATAGATTCCGAGGAACAGCCATTTGCGCTCGACGACCTTGCCGACATTGGAGACATACCAGTCGATCAGCGCCTGGAACCGCGTATTGAAGCCCTGCCTCGCCCGCTCGACCGAATGAGCGAATGCCGGAGCGCGCCGCCCGATCCAGGTTTCCTCGACGCTCGCCTGTTTCCGCCGCAGAAGGTTCGCCGCGAGCGACGGGCTGAGAGTCAAAGCGACGAAGACGGAGAGCACCATCGCCGAGACGATGGTCGCCGAGAATTGCCGGTAAATGACCCCGGTCGACCCGCCGAAGAAGACCATCGGGAGGAACACCGCCGACAGCACCAGCGCGATGGCGATCAGCGCCATCTGGATCTGCGCCATCGATTGCGCGGTCGCTTCCTTGACCGTCAGCTCGGGCCGTTCGTGCAGAAGCCGTTCGACGTTCTCGACGACGACGATCGCGTCGTCGACCAGCAACCCCACCGCAAGGACTAGCCCGAACAAGGTCAGCGTATTGATCGAAAAGCCCAGCACGTAGAGGACCGCGAACGTCCCGGTCAGGACAACCGGAATGGCGATCCCCGGCACCATCGTCGCTCGCCAGCTCTGCAGGAAGACGAACATGACGAGGATCACCAGCGCCATTGCCTCGACGAGGGTCTTCACCACCTCGTCGATGGAAAGCCTGATGAAGTCGGACGAGTCGTTCGCGTAGGTGAAGTCATAGCCGGGCGGCATCCTGTCCCTGGCCGCTTCGACCTTCGCCTTGATCAGCTTCGAGGTGGTCAGCGCGTTTGCACCGGGCTCGAGGAAAATGCCGATTCCGGCGCCCGGATAGCCGTTGACATGGATGATCGTCCCGTAGCTTTCCGCTCCAAGCTCCACGCGCGCGACTTGCGAAAGCTGCACCCGGGCTCCGGATGAGCTCGACTTCACGACGATCTTGCTGAACTGTTCGGGTGTCTGAAGCCGGGACTGGGCAGTCACGGTCGCATTCAGCATCTGTCCCTCGGGTGAAGGCGCTCCGCCGATCTCGCCCGCGGCGACATCGACATTCTGGTTCTGGATAGCCGTGATGATGTCATTCGGCATCAGGTTGAAGCTGGCGAGCTTGTCGGGATCGAGCCAGATCCGCATCGCATATTTGGCGCCGAACACATTGACGTCGCCGACTCCGGCGGTCCGGGAAAGATCGTCCTGCAGGTTGTCGGCAAGCCAGTCGGAAACGTCGACGTTGGTGCTCCTCCCCGTCTTGTCATAGACGGCAACGATCATCAGGAAGTCCGGCGAGCCCTTGGTTACCCGGACGCCCTGCTGCTGGACCTGCTGCGGAAGGCGGGAGATCGCCGCCTGGATTTCATTGGAAACCTGGACCTGGGCGATGTCGGGGTCGACCCCCTTGTCGAAAATCGCGCTGATGTTCACCGCCCCGCGCGAGCTCGACGAGGAGGTGAAATAAAGCAGGCCCTGAAGTCCCGTCAGTTCCTGTTCGAGAACCTGGGTGACGCTGTTCTCGAGCGTTTCCGCCGAAGCTCCGGGATAGTTCGCCCGGATCGAGATCTGCGTCGGGGCGACGTCCGGATATTGAGCGATCGGAAGCGAAACGATCGCACCGATCCCCATCAGGACGATGATGATCGCAATAACCCAGGCGAAAATCGGCCGCTCGATGAAGATCCGGGACATGCCTTATTCGGTCTTGCCGCTCGACTGCGCCTTCACGGCGGCTTCCGGCGACCCGGGCTTCGCCTGGGGAGCCTTGGCGGGAGCAGGCTTGATCTTGTCCCCGTCGCGAAGGTTTCCGGCGCCTTCCGTGATGACCTTCTCGCCGGCGGCGAGCCCCTGAGTCACCACCCAATAAGGCCCCTGGGTCCGCGTAGCGACAACCGTTCGCTGAACGGCGCGATTGCCTGGGCCAACCACGAACAAGGTCGCATTGCCCTTGGGATCGCGCGAGACGGCCTGCTGAGGCACCAGGAAGGCCGACGTGTCCACCGCCTGCGCGAACTGGGTCGTGACGAACAGGCCGGGAAGAAGCACCGCCGCCGGGTTGGAGAAGCGGGCGCGAAGAGTGACGGTGCCGGTATTTTGGTCGACGATCACCTCGCTGAACTGGACGGTACCGGTGAGGCCGTAGTCGCTTCCGTCGGGAAGCTTGAGGCGAACCTGTGCGCTTGTCGGGTTCACTCCGCCCTGGCTGAGAGCCCGGCGCAGGGCGATGAGGTCGGCGGCGGATTCCTGGATGTCGACGTAAACCGGGTCGAGCCGGGTGATGGTTGTCAGCGGGTCGGCCTGGTTGGCGGTGACCAGCGCTCCTTCGGTGACGTTGGAAATTCCGATCCGGCCGCTGATCGGCGCTGGAACCCTGGCGAATCGAACGTTGATCTGGGCTGCCCTAAGCGCGGCCTGGCTCTGCGCGATCGCGGCCTGCGCCTGGCGAGCTGCGGCGACCGCGTTCGTATAATCCTGCTTCGAAACCGCCTCGATCTCGACCAGCGGCTTGTAGCGGGCCGCAAGCGCATTCGCTGCCTCGGCATTGGCCCTTGCGCTCTGCAGATTGGCGGCCGCCTGCGCCGCCGCGGCCTGATACTGGCTGGGGTCGATCTGGTAGAGAGTCTGGCCCTTGCGGACGATTCCGCCTTCGGTGAAGTATCGCCGCTGAACGATCCCGGAAACCTGCGGGCGGACCTCCGACACTTCGAAGGCGGAAACCCGTCCGGGCAATTCCTTGACCAGCGGCACGCTCGATGGCTGGACGACGACGTAGCTGACCGCCGCCGGGCCGCGGTTGCCCCGGGCGTCGGCGTCTTTTCCGGATCCGCAGGAGGCAAGCGCCATCGCAATCGCGACGCCAATCGCTCCCAGCCCGTTCAACCGCTTCCAATTTCGCCCTTCAGACAACTCGACCTCGTGACTGCCGTTAGGCGGCCCAAAGAGGGCTTGGCGTCCAAATGCAAGGCCATCCTCGACGAACGGCGGTTATAGGTCCCCAGCGGCCGGCGCCGCCAACCCGCGTTTAGCTAAGGTTCAGAAATCCCCGCGAGCGGCCGCGCGGGCCTCGAGGAGGTCGAACAGTCCGCGGTTCTGCAGGAGCATCTGGTCGCCCCCGAAGCCGAGTGCCCGCTCGCTCGCCGGGCTGTCGCATTCGCTCTCGATTACCGCGACCACCGAAGCTTCGTCGGGGAGCGACGGAGCTGGAGATTCGATTCCGGTTCGAGACGCCGCCCGGTCGAGCAGCCGCCGGATGGGCCACCAGTCGGACACCAGCGCGGTTGCCGCTCCAAGAGCGCAGCCGCGCCGTTCCGATTTCGCGAGGATCTCAAGCGCATGGCGCTGGGCCACGAGAGTCGCTTCGGTTTCCATTGCTCCGGGGGTGCTCGGAAGCGGACCGACCGCAGCAGTGAGCCGGACAAGGTAAAGACGCTCGCGCTCGAAGGCATCGGCGGCCCGGGAAAGCCACTTGCGCGCCGGGCTCTCGGGGCAAAGCTCCAGGGCGAGGTCGATGAGGCCGGGATGATGCCCGTGGACGCTGCAGAGCAGGTGAACGGAATCGGCGATGTCGCGGGCGATATGCTGCCCGGACCCGTCAATCAGCGCCGCAAGGTGCGGATGGCGTGCGCAGCCCTCCCCACCGACCCGGGCAAGCTGGGCCTCGGCGGCGCTAACCTTCTTGCGGTCGACGAACCGTTCAATCGCCATTCGCGTCCTTCCCTCCGTCCAGGTTTCAAGGACGGGTCTAGGCGAACGGCGTAACCCAAGGGCGTAAAGACGAGGTTAGCGGGCGATTAGGATTTCGGTGACCGCGGTAAACGGCGGCTTTTTGCCAAGCCGAGACGATCCACAGGGTTATGCACCGATTCCCGCACAGATTTTTGGCTTTGCGGTCAAAATTGGACTCGACTCCGTCCGCGCCTGCGCTAATCTGGCCTCGTACTTCAGACCTTCGGGTTCGAAGTATGGGAACCCCGCCGGGTCAAACCGGCGGGGTTTACCGCATCTGGGGCACGGGAGTACGCCCCTGCGGAATATTCAGGCGGCCAGCCTGTCCTCCATTTGATCAGCCTCGTTGCTAACCGGCGCCGCCTTTGCTGACTGTGCGGCGGTTCGCTCCTCGACCGGGTAAAACCAGCGCGCGGCCGCAACAACCGCGCCGAGACCCAGATAGACGCTGAGGGTGATTAGCGGACTGAACATGATGAACGGGGCGAAGGCGATCCGGAGCCAGTTGGGATTGATGCCGAAATCCTGGCCGATGGCCTCGCACACGCCGAGGAAGGTGTCGCCGCGAAGGGGGAGGGGGGTGCGGTCCGTGTTTTGAGCGGCGGCGGTCATCGAAAAATCTCCTGTTGGCGGTGTCGCCAAATACTAAGCAAGCGGCGTGCCAGAATTACGAAACGACCGAATTCCGGTGCGTTGGACGGACCTGGCTTGGGGAAGTTGGGGAATTTCCCCACGTCCCGGGGGGCCACAGTTGGGAATTTGGACCTCATGCTGCAAGTGCGATATTGCGCTGCAGCACTTGATTCGGCGCCTCCGAGCCCAAATCTTTGTATTTACAGTGCCGCCTTGAAGGAGCCGCCCAAGTGATGCGGGTGATGCTGAAGTCGAAGATCCACCGTGCAACGGTAACGCAGGCCGACTTGCACTACGTTGGCTCGATCGCGATCGACCGGGAGCTGATGCAAGCAGCGGACCTACTCGAGAACGAGCAGGTGGTGATCGCCGACATCACCAATGGCGCCCGGCTGGAAACCTATGTCATACCGGCGCCCGCCGGGAGCGGAACCATCGGGATCAACGGCGCGGCAGCGCACCTCGTCAGCGAAGGCGACCTCGTCATCATCATGAGTTACGCGGCTGTCGAGGATTCCGAAGCGCGAGCGATGAAGCCGACTGTTGTCCACGTCGACGAAAACAACAGGGTGCTCGGCACAGGGCAGGATTCCGGCGAGCCCGTCCCCGGGGCGATCGATCAGAAGCGAGCGGTTCCCGCCGCCTGAGCGGTCAGCGCTTCCACCACATCCTGGAAATGACGTTGCGCCCCCACAGCTTGTTGGCGGCGCGCCTGATCAGCGGCCTCGGCGAGCCGGTCTCGACCGAGCGCTCGACCGCGCGTGCGTCGGCCGACAGGCGGGCAAGGCGATACAGGAACGAGGTGATGCTCATGCCGGCGCTCCATCCGCGGGGTGGACGGAAGGAAGGCTAGGCGGGCGTAAAGGCCGCGGCAAGGTCCTCGGGAGCGACCGGGCGGTAAAACCCGAGCCCCGCAGCGGTCCCGTCGGCCCAAGCGACCCGGGCCGCGATGAACAAATCTCCACGGCGAAGAACGACATCCGAGCCGGCGCTCAGCGGAACCTGGCAGGCAAGCCCGGCACCATCGCTGGTCAGATCCTTCACCCGCACTGTCTGCGCTCCGTCGGCCCCGATCAAGGTCGCGCGAAGGATGACATGCTTGCGCTTCGAGCGTCGCAGGTCGCTGTGAACTGTCAGTGTCGCCTCCGTGTCGTCGGAGTGCAAAATGCGGCGGGGGACGCATTGGTTTCAGCGGCTGCGGGGCTGTCCCATGCTGGAGCAGGATTTCGGTAACCAGTTTCGGTGACGAAGGCCTAATCCTGCCTTGGCAGAGCATAAGCCGGCGACGTCGTTGGGAACTTTAGCGAGCTCCGGCGGCGTCGCCACCAGTTGCCGGCCTCTTGCGCCAAGAAATGTCGGCAAGTCGACATTGACCCAGCGGGTCAAACCGGCTTCAATGGATCCGCTCGGACGATCGGCGGATGGGGGATGCCGGGCAGTTCTCAACCAGGGAAGGCGATGTTGTCGAAACGCGATCGTCGATCGTGGGAAGGCGGAAGCGCGAGCTTCGCTGCCCTCGGTGACCGCGCGTTTCCGTACACGTCTGCAATCGTGCTGGTCCTGGTCGCATTCGCGATCCGCTACGCTCTCGACTCCGTTCTCCTCGAGCGTTCGCCACTCCTCATCTTTACAGCCGCCATCGTCATCGCGGCGGGCCGCTACGGTACGGCGCCGGGCCTGGTTGCGATGGTCCTCAGCCTCGTCCTCGGAACGTTGGTGTTCATGGGGCCGGGCTTGCCCCCGGTTCTTTCGGCCGATGATTTGGCCAGTGTCGCGGTGTTCGTCGTTACCAGCGGTGCGATGCTCAGCTTTGCTGGCCATTTGAAGCAGCTTCGCGAACGCGAGCAGCAACTTCAGGCCGAACTCCGGCAGGTCCAGACCGAAACCGCCATGGGAACCATGGCCGCGACTCTTGCGCATGAGTTGAACCAGCCCCTCGCCGCGGCCGTGAATTATATCGGTGCGATCAAGCGGATCGCCTCCGGCCTCGCTGGTGAACAAAAGGGCGTGCTCGCCTCCGGACTCGACGAGGCCGAAACCCAGATCCACCGGGCAGGCGAAATCGTCCGCCAGGCGCGCAATCTCGTCTCCAACGCGTCATCGAGCCGGGGGCAGGCATCCCTTCGAACGATGGTCGCGAATGCGGTCAGGCCGCTGCAGGCTGGCGGCGCATTCGAAAATCTCGACCTCAGTGTAGCGATCGATCGCGATGCGGACACTTTAGCGGTCAACCAAATCCAGATCGAGCAGGTGCTTTTGAACGTAATCCGGAACGCCTGTCAGGCCTCTCGGCCCGGCACCGAGGCGAGGGTGGTCATCGCAGCGCGGGCCGGGGTGGACGATGTTACGGTGGAAGTCCGCGATTTTGGTCCGGGAATTCCGGATGAAAAGTTTGACTCTCTGTTCAAGCCCGGTGTCGGATCGACGACCGGCGGGCAGGGGCTGGGGCTGTCGATCAGCCGAACCATCGTCGAGGCCCATGGCGGCAAATTGTGGGCTCGAAATGCCGAGGATGGCGGAGCGTCCTTTTTCTTCACCTTGCCCAGCGGGGTCGAGTCCTGACTGGCCCGCCGGACCGGTGGTTAGTCTCCGCTTTTGCCGATCGAGGCAAAGCCGCTCTCGAGTTCCGCCATCAATTGCTCGGCCGAGAATGGCTTGTGCAGGTAGCCCGCGAAGCCTCTAGCCATCGCCTCGGCGGTCGTCGCGGGCCCATTTTCGCTGGTCATCAGAATGACCGGCCAGTCGACAGAGCGTTCGGCAAGGCCGGCCTTGAGTTCGTAGCCGCTGACCCTGGGCATCCTGAGGTCGGTAAGAATGCAGCCTGGCCGAAGCGAATCAACCGCTTCGAGGAACAGGTCGCCGTCCCTGTAGCATTGCACGTCGAAGCTCGCGGACTGCAGCAGAAACGCGATCGATCGAAGGATGTCGGGATCGTCGTCGATCACATAGACCAGCCGATTAGTCATGGTGCCGGTCTCCTGCCGGGAGATTCGAAGTCACGCAGCGTGCATCAGGGCGTCGTGGACGGATCGGAAATCGTAGCCGGTATCGGCCGCGGCGGACACGGCCGGATCGTGCCGCGGCGCAGCAACCCGCGGGCCCTCGCGCTCCGACAGCTCGCGCATCGAGCAATAGTGCCGGGCGAGTTCCAGGTAAGCGATGCGCGACCGCTCGGACGGGGCCGCAATGGCTCTATCGAGCGCTTCGCTCAATCGTCCGAGCCAGAATTCCCGGGACGTCTTGGTCATCGATCCAATCCTCTAAAACAGCGCGGCGCGCGAGCCGGAGTTGAGAAGGCATTCCTTCATCGCGGCGGCGCCTTTTTCGGTAAGGTCGATCACGACCCGCCGGCGATCGAAGCGGTCTTCGGTCCGTTCTGCAAAGCCCGCAGCGATAAGGGTCTCGAGCGCGCGCAGGACGGTGGTCCCCGGAACCCCGCTCCGCTCCGCGAGCGTCTGGATGTGCATTCGCTGCTGATAAACGTGGGCCGCGTAGAGCTGCAGAAGCACCGCCCAGCTGGAATCGCTGCCGAGCGACCCGGGGAAATGCTTCTTCTGCTGGCTTCGGACTACCGACAGAAGCTGGGCGAGGCGGCCGGTAATTCCCGCTTCGGGGGCGGTGGCGGCCGCGAACGCATAGCCGCTCGTCCTGCGATCGACGCGGGCGGTCGCGGGCTCGGGCCAGTCCCGATCCTCCGTCTTCCTCAGTGCTGCCCCGGTCATCCCAATCCCTCGTTGCGTCGTTCAACGGGACCGGCATTTGCTCCGGATCAGGGCCACGCGAAACCTCGGGTTCCTACTTACGGTATTCCTACGGTGCTTCCGGACGGCCGTGTTCGACCCATTTGTCCGGCGGCTGCGGTAACGACGGTCAACAATTCATGTTAAGCGGCGAGCAGAGCAGCGCATCACAGCCACAGCCGGAGAAGAGGGTGAAGCGGGCATATATCGTTGACGATGACCAGGGGTTTCGCAAATCGCTCGAGTTCCTCCTCTCCTCCCACGGCTGGACAGTCGAAGGCTTCGGCTCCCCGAAGGCCTTCGTCGACCGCTCGCCCGACCTTGCTCCGGGGCTGCTGCTGCTCGACCTCAACCTCCCGGGGACAAGCGGGCTGGAGTTGCTCGAGTCCGGAATTCCCGAGCTCGATCGCTTCGCCGTGATCATGGTCACCGGCGCCGGCGAGATCCGGACCGCCGTTCGAACGATCAAGGCGGGCGCAATCGACTTCATCGAGAAGCCCTTCGCCGCCGAGGACCTCCTGGAGCGGCTCGATGCGCTCGACTCGACGCTCGCCCGGACCCTTCGCGACAAAGCGGCGGCGGCCGATGCGCGGCGGCTCGCGGGCAGCTTGTCGCCGAGGGAGAGGGACGTGCTCCAGCGGCTGCTGTCCGGAGCCTCGAACAAGCTGATCGGACGGGACCTCGGCCTCAGCCCGCGAACGGTGGAGATGCACCGCGCGAAAATGCTCGACCGGCTGGGCGCCCAAACGACCGCCGAGGCCCTCGAAATCGCCCGCCTCGCGGGGCTGGAGCCCGTAGAGGCCGATTAAGCAGCGGGGTCAGAGCCCCGCGCGGTCGTCCGTCGTCGAGTAAGGCTGCTCCTGAATGCTCGTGTCGATGTCCGCGACCTTGTAGACGAGGCAGCGGGCGAAAAGGCCGCTCAGCAGCAGGTAGGCGGCGATGACGCAGGCGACGATCGCGGCAATCCCGTCGAGCACCCCTGCATAGATGATCACCGCGAGCCCGATCGCGACGACGATGCGAACGACCCGATCTTCCGGTCCGACATTCCTGGTCATGTGCACCCAACCCCTTTCGTTTATGCCGGCAAGCTAATCCGATGGACGCGGGAAGCAACGCAAAAAGCGAACAGCGGTGAACGGCGCCCGTCCGCGGGCTTGCGGACAAATACCTATTTCGGCGGGTGCGGAGCACGGGCGATACAGCCTTGCATGACGAAAATCCTTGCAGTCGCGGCGCTTGGCGCCCTCATCGCATCCACGGCCGCGGCCGCGCAGCCCGCAGGCCATTCCGCCCACCATGGACAAACGGAGGAATCCGCCATGTTCAAAACGCCGCAATCGATCGCCGCCGAGCATCACGAGCTTCACGAGGTGCTTGCCGAAGCGACCAAGGCGCCCGGCGAGTTGGGCGCTGCAGCGAGTCGTTTGGAAGCGGCGCTTGCACCCCATTTCGCGCGTGAGGAGCAGATCGCGACCCCGCCGCTCGGGCTTCTCGGCGAGCTGGCGCACGGGCCGGCGACGGCGCAGATGCGCAAGGTGTTGCCGATGACCGACTCGCTGGAAGCCGAATTGCCCAAGATGATGACCGAGCATGACGCGATCCGCGCAGCCACCGCCGGGTTCCGGGCCGCGGCGGTGAAGGCGGGCCGCGACGATTATGTCCGCTTCGCCGACGGCCTCGCCGCGCACGCGCTTCAGGAGGAGGAAATCCTCTACCCGGCGGCGATACTGGTCGGGCGGTACGTGAAGGCGACGGCACCGGAGAAGTGAAGGCCTGCGAACCGACGGGTTCAGCCGCCGGTGTGATAATAATCGATCCTGATCCGGACCCATTCGCCGATCAGCGGCTTGCCGCCCTTGCGCGGCGGGCGGACCCGGAACTGCCAGGCGGCCTGGCGGACCGCCGAGGCGAGGTGAGAGCCAGCGGGATAATTCTCCAGCTCGATGCAGTCGTCGACCCGGTTCTCGGGGATCGTCTTGCAGGCGATAAGCCCGTAGCCGTCGGGCGCGTTCTTCGGGAGGTAGCCGGAAAGCTCCGCGTCGGTCGGGTGCCGCGCCCATTCGGCGGCGTAAAGCAGTTC
>JBDZVP010000032.1:0-20276 GCA_040255765.1 Sphingomonadales bacterium
GCTTCTTACGCGATTTGCGCCAGTTTCAAACGCCCAACGCCGAACGGGGGTTTGTCGCGGACTCCCAGCTCTCGGCAAATTCCTCGAGCTTTCGGTCCCCTGTCGGGATGTGAATTTCGATCGTCACCAACTCGTCCCCGCGCGTTCCCGTCTTTCCAGTGAAGCCGCGGCCCTTCAGGCGGAGCACCCGCCCGGACGAACTCCCCTTGGGAATCGTCATCATCACCGGGCCTTCGGGTGTCGGGACCTTCACCTTGGCGCCGAGCACCGCTTCCTTGAGGGTGACTGGCAGGCCGAGGCGGATGTCGTTGCCATCGCGCTTAAAAAAGGGATGCGGTGCAATCGAGATCGTGACGATGGCGTCGCCATTTCCGGCCGGCCCGGGCTCGCCCTTGCCGGCGAGCCGGATCTTCGTCCCGTTTTCGACGCCTTTGGGGAGCTTGAGGTCGATCGTCTTCCCGTCGCCAAGTTTGATCCGCTGCGGTGCCAGAGTCGCGGCGTCGATGAACGGGACCTTCAGCCGGTAGCTAACGTCGGCGCCTTTCTGTGGAGGCTGCGCTCGCTGGCGAAATCCTCCGAAGCCGCCCCCGCGGCCGCCGCGAGCGGCGCCGCCGAACAGGCCCTCGAACAAGTCGCTGATGTCGGCGGTATCGCCGAAGTTGGTCGAAAAGCCCTCGAATCCGCCGGCGCCGGGTTGCGGTCCGCCCCCGCCTGGCCGGCCGCCACCGAAGCCGCCGCCGAACGGCATCTTCGGATTGCCTTCCTCGTCGATTTCGCCGCGGTCGTACTGGGCGCGCTTGTCCTTGTCGGAAAGGAGGTCGTAGGCGCGGGTCACTTCGGAAAAGCGCTGCGCCGCCTGTGGGTTATCCTTGTTGCGGTCGGGGTGAAGCTGCTTGGCGAGGCTCCGGTACGCCTTCTTGATCTCGGCTTCGCTCGCGCCGCGCTTCAGTCCGAGTCTCTGGTACAGGTCCAACGCCATCTCTGCTCTCGTTCTCCTACCGCAACGAAAATGTCCATGCCGCTCGAAGTGGGAAATGGGCGAGCGGCCAATTGGCTGCAAGCGAGACTTGGGTTTAAGGCTCGCCCCATGTTCGTTACGCACCTTGAATGCTCGCTCAGCGGCGAGCGCTACGACGCCGACAAGATCCAGGGCCTGAGCGAAGCCGGGAAACCGCTACTCGTCCGCTACGATCTCGATTCACTGCGCGGGAAAATCACTAGGGAAACGTTCGATTCCCGGGAGCCGACGATGTGGAAGTGGAGCGAGCTCCTGCCGCTTCCGGATGGGGTTCCTCCAGTCTCGCTCGGGGAGCCGCAGACCCCGATCATCGCGCTGCCCAGGACAGCGGCGCGCTCCGGCGCGACCGATCTCCTCGTCAAGGACGAGGGACGGCTGCCGACCGGTTCGTTCAAGGCGCGCGGCTTGGCGATGGCGGTGTCGATGGCGAAGCATTTCGGCGTAGAGCGGATCGCGATGCCGACCAACGGCAACGCCGGCGCTGCGCTCGCGGCTTATGGGGCGAGGGCGGGGATCCGGACGCTCGTCATCTGCCCTGCCGAGACTCCTGAGATCAATATCCGCGAGACCTCGGCTTACGGCGCGGAGGTGTGGGTCGCCGACGGCCAGATCGACGAATGCGGCCGGCTGGTGCGCGAGGGCGCTGCCGAAGGCCGCTGGTTCGACTGCTCGACTCTGAAGGAGCCGTACCGGCTGGAGGGCAAGAAGACGATGGGACTGGAGCTGGTCGAACAGCTCGGCTGGAAGGTGCCCGACGCCATCTTCTATCCGACCGGCGGCGGCACGGGCCTCATCGGAATGTGGAAAGCCTTTGCCGAGATGGAAGCGGTCGGCCTGATCGGGCCGGAGCGGCCGCGCATGTACGCGGTGCAGGCTGCGGGCTGCGCTCCGATGGTGCGGGCGTTCGAAAATGGAGACGAATTCGCCCAACGCTGGGAGGATTCGGCAACCGTCGCGACCGGTATTCGAGTCCCCTCGGCCGTCGGCGATTTCCTGATCCTTCGAGCCGTTCGCGAGAGCGGCGGCGCGGCTATCGCAGTCGACGAGCAGGCGATTCTCCAGGCTGTCGAGGACGCGGCTCGCGACGACGGGATGCTACTTTGCCCGGAGGGCGGAGCGGTTCTCGCCGGCTGGCGGCAGGCGTTGGAGCGCGGGTTGGTCACGCGCGAGGAGCAAGTGGTTCTGTTCAATTGCGCCAATGGAAACAAATATCCGCTGGCCGACCGCTCGCGCCGGCTGGAGCTTGCGACCGCGAGCGCGGCGGCGCTGTAGGTCGGCACGAGCCGAACAGGGACATTTCGCCGGTTACGCGGGTTCGGTGACCGATGACCAAAAAGACGACCCTTAAAATCGCGAGCTACAACATCAACGGGATCGGCAGCCGGCTCGAGATCCTGCTGCGCTGGCTCGACGAATTTCGCCCCGACGTCGTCGGCCTCCAGGAACTCAAGACCACCGACGACAAATTCCCGGCAGAAGCGATCGCCGAACTCGGTTATTCGGCAATCTGGCATGGGCAGAAGAGCTGGAACGGAGTCGCTCTCCTCAGCCGCGTCGGCGAACTCCACGAAACCCGCCGCTCCCTTCCAGGCGATCCCGACACCAGCCAGAGCCGTTATATCGAGGCGGCGGTTTGCGGGCTTCTCGTCGGGAACATGTACGCCCCGAACGGAAACCCCTGGCCCGGGCCGAAGTTCGACTACAAGCTCACCTGGCTCGATCGGCTGAAGGCCTATGCAAGCGAGCTTATCGCCAATGACGTGCCCGCGATCCTGATCGGCGATTACAACGTCATCCCGACAGAGTTCGACGTCTACAAGCCCGAACGCTGGGCGAAGGACGCACTGTTCTCGCCGCAGGCTAGGGAGAAATATGCCGAGTTGGTTGCGCAGGGCTGGATCGACGCGCTTCGCGAGCTTCATCCCGACGAGCGGCTCTACACTTTCTGGCATTACTGGAGGAACGCGTTCCAGAGAGACGCAGGCATCCGGATCGATCATTTGCTTCTGAGCCCGTCGCTTGCGCCGAAGCTCAAGGCGGCGGGAGTCGACAGAACTCCCCGCGGGTGGGAGAAGACCAGCGATCATGCGCCGGCGTGGGTGGAGGTCGAGGTTTAACGAAAGGCGTTTGGAAAGTTTGGTGACGAGGCGCGTTAGGGTCGTTCAACTGCGAGGTTGGCTTCATGCGAGTTTTGCGCTGTGCGATGATTGCGATCCCGCTTTGGGCGATGTCGCTGGACTCCGGTTCTGCAGCGGATCGCGACGGTCATGATCCCCTTCGCTTCTTCGAGGGCACAACTGAAAGCATCAGCACAGTCAAAGTCATCTTCAAAAAGCCCTATCGTACGCGCGCGCTCGGCACCGGACATATTGACAACGGCCGGCTCGAACTTGTGCAGCGGGTCGAGCGCGAGGGGCACCCGACCAAGATTCGGCGGTGGTCGATCCGGCAGCTAAGCCCTGGCCATTATTCCGGAACGATGAGCGAGGCCGTCGGGCCGGTCGTAATCGACGAGGTGGATGGCCGGTTTCGCTTCCGGTTCAAGATGGACGGCCACCTTTCGGTCGAACAGTGGCTGACACCGAGGGAAGACTGGAAGTCGGCCGCAAACGACCTGACCGTCCGCCGCTTCGGAATAAAGGTCGGAAGCTCCGAAGGCACGATCCGCAAGTTGAGTTGAGGCGCGTCGGGCTTCGGCTTCGGACATCCCCCGGGTGTCCTGCAGGCGAGCTTTGGCGGATTGCGATGCTCGCCAGTCCCCCGGACTGGCTGCGCGTCACAATGGTGCCGGATGCAGGATTCGAACCCGCGACCTTCGGTTTACAAAACCGCTGCTCTACCAACTGAGCTAATCCGGCGCGCCCGCGCGTTTGCGTCAAAGGATGCCGAACGTCCAGCCTTCGGTTCGGGCGATTTCGGACGTGAGGCCTTCGGGATCGAACGCGCGCGGCTCGGTGAGTGCGAGCTGCCGCATCCCGGCCGCCGTGACCAGCGCGTCGGTCTGATGGTCGTTGGGCTCGAATCGAAGCCGCACCGGCTTGCTTCCGAGTCCCGCGAGAGCTTCGTTCAGCGCGGCTCGAGTGCGGAGCTTCGACCCCGGCATGCCGGCCCTGCGGAGATAGATTCGCGTGTAGATCTCGACGACCGCGCTTCCATGCGGCGGCAGCGGGTCCATCGGGAAGATCGCGACCTTGCCGTCGATCCGGTGGAGGAGGCGCATCCCGGCGAAGCTCGCCTTCGCGACTTGAGCGGCGCCGATCGCATCGAAAGCGCTCGCGGTCTTTCGGCCACCCTGCCGGTTCAATTGCTGGTCGCACCGGCGAAAGCGCATGAAGTCCGCCTTCACCCCGTCGGCAATTCCGAAATAGAAGTGGGCCCGGTGAGCAAGCTCGAGAAAGCTCGCGGCGCCGAGGTCTTCGTCGAAGCTGCGGGAATCGACATAGGCCCAGAACTCACGCGCGGTCTTCGGAACGCCGACCTCGCCCGGCAGATAGTCTCCGCGCTCGACGAACGGCGGTGCGAAACTGAAGTCGAATCCGAACAGAGTCGATTCCTTCGCGGCTCGACGAAGTAGCCAGTGAAGGACCTCCTCGCGCGACCAGACATGGCCTGGCCGGATCAGCCGCGGCGGCGCGTCGCCGCGCGCTTCGGCGATGGCAATTCCCTTGTGGCGCTTTCCCTTCGCACCCGACCAGTCGATGGCGACGAAGGATTCGAAGCGTTGCGTCACACCAGCGGCGGCTGGCGCTCGTCCTGGTCCTCCGCCTGGCTGCTGCGCTCGATACGTGGCGGGCGTGGTGCGCGGCGGGGTGCGGGCCCGTTCTCATCCGAATAGCGCTCCAGGAACCGGGCTGCGGCGTCACGCCCGCCGAGGCCGAAGGCGAGAGCGACTGCGACTGCCGCAGAGCCGAGGATCAACCCGAAGGCGAGGATGACGATCTGGTCGGCAAGCCCCATGAAGGTAAGTCCGATGGCGGTGAACAAGGCGATGATCGCATATTTGACGATCTCCTCGGCGTAGCTGCCTTCGCCCGTCGAGCTTCCCACGAGGCCGGCGATGATCCGCGCGAGGAACATTCCGGTGACGATGATCAAAGTGCCGAAGATCACCTTGCCGCCGAGTTCCGTCACCTGCGCGAGGAAGATCGCGACCGTTCCGCCGCCAAGCTGCTGCGCCGCTTCGATCGCCGCGCCCAGCATCACGGCGATGAAGGCAATGTTGGCGACGATCCGCGACGGGCTGCTGGATGCGGGAAGAACTCCGGTCGAGCGGACCGCATTGTCGAAGCCGGTCGGCGGAAGGATGCCCTCTATGATCGTCTTTACGAACCGAGCGAGGATGAAGGCGATTCCTAGCCACAAGGCCGCCGTCAAGATGTGCGGGATCGCAGCGAAAATGTCGTTGAGCATATTCGTGGCGGGGATCGAAATCGCGTCGATCTTGAGGACATTCAGTGCCGCGATTGAAATCGGAATGATGATCATCGCGAAGATCAGGATGCCGATCGCTCGAGCGACAGTCGCCCGCGTTGTGCCCGGGGCTGCGCCCGGCGGCACCTCCTCCGGCGACATTCGGACTGTTCCCGCCGTGTCCCCGATTCCCATCCTGGCAAGCAGGCCATCGATGTTGAGCGCGGTGAGCGCCGTCTCGACGAGTCTTTGCGCGATCCGTGCGAGGATCCAGCCGACGAAGAAGATCAGGCCCGCCGCGATGACGTTCGGAAGGAACCCGAAAATGCCGTCGAGCAAGGCATTGATCGGTTCGAGGATTTGCCCGACGCCGAGATAGTTGAGCGCCGCCATGATTCCCACGAGCCAGATGATGAGCTTGGCGATGACCCCGAGCTGGTGGCCTACGGTCTCTTTCGGGGCGCCGGTCATATGCTTGCGGAGGGCGGGAATCCGGTCGATCGTTTTCTGCAGCGCCCATTTGACGACCCGCGCCACGATCCAGGTTGCGACCAGGATGAGAATGGCGATCAGGACCTTGGGCCCCCAGTACATCAGCTGCGCCTGCCAGTAAGAATTCGTCCGGCCCATTTCGTACATGCTGGTCAGCTCCCCATTTTAGCGTTCGTCGGACTGTAGCGCCTTGCGCCGCTCGGCCCAATATTCGAGCCGCTCGCGGACCCGGGCTTCGAACCCGCGGTCCGACGGCCGGTAAAAGTCCTGCCGTTCCAACTCCTCCGGCCAGTAATCGGCGCCGGAGAAAGCGTCCTCCGTATCGTGATCGTAGGCGTAGCCTTTTCCGTATCCGATATCCTTCATCAGCTTGGTCGGGGCGTTGAGAATATTCGCCGGAGGCATCACCGAGCCGCTGTCCTTCGCTGCCCGCCAGGCCGCCTTTTGGGCCGTGTAGGTCGCGTTCGATTTGGGCGCGGTGGCGAGATAGAGGCAGGCCTGGACGATGCCGATCTCGCCTTCGGGAGAGCCGAGGAAGTCGTACATCTCCTTCGCCGCAAGGCACTGAAGGAGCGCGTTGGGATCGGCCATCCCTATGTCCTCGACCGCCGCGCGAGTAAGCCGCCGGATGACGTAGAGCGGCTCCTCTCCGGCAACCAGCATTCGCGCGAGATAGTAAAGCGCCGCCTGCGGGTCAGACCCGCGAATGCTTTTGTGAAGCGCGGAAATGAGGTTGTAATGCCCCTCGCGATCCTTGTCGTAGACCGGCACTCGGCGCTGGAGAAGAGCGGCGATACCGGCGGCATCGAGCGGCTTGGCCGGAGCGACGTCGAAGATCGTTTCCACCTGGTTGAGGAGAAAGCGTCCGTCGCCGTCCGCCGAGGCGACCAGCGCCTCGCGCGCTTGCGGCGTGACCGGGAGATCCTTGCCGACCTCCGCCTGGGCGCGGTCGATCAAGGTCTGCAGAGCGGCCTCGTCGAGCCTATGGAGGATCAGCACCTGGCAGCGTGACAGGAGCGCGGCGTTCAATTCGAAGCTCGGGTTTTCCGTGGTTGCTCCGACCAGCGTGACGGTGCCGTCCTCGACATAAGGGAGGAATCCGTCCTGCTGCGCGCGATTGAAGCGATGAATCTCGTCGACGAAGAGGAGAGTTCGCTGGCCGGCGCGGGCGGCTGTGCGCGCTTCGGCAAAAACCTTCTTGAGGTCGGCGACCCCCGAGAACACCGCTGAAATGGCGACGAACCTCAGGCCTACAGCGTCAGCGAGCAATCGGGCGATGCTGGTCTTGCCGGTCCCGGGCGGTCCCCACAGGATCATCGAGCCGAGCTTTCCGGCGGCGACCATCCGGCCGATCGCTCCATCGCGACCGGTGAGATGTTCCTGCCCGACCACCTCGGCGAGACTGCGCGGACGAAGCTTGTCGGCGAGCGGTGCGTTCGGCGCGACCTTTTCGGGCGGTGCGGAAGCAGCGGTATCGCCAAAGAGGTCAGCCATTGGACGAAATCATAGAAGCGGCGCGGGAATTTGCATCAGCCCATTGCGCACGATGCAACTAAGATATATCTTAGATGCATCTGAATGAGGAGATTGACGATGCCTCGCCATCACCGCCGTCACAGCCACGACGCCATCCCACCGATTCCTCCAATCCCGCCCATTCCGCCCAACGCTTGCGGCGGCTTCCGGTTCGACGATCTGGCGAGCATGTTCGCGATGGGGCGCGATGGCTTCCGCGGAAGCTGGGGCCCGTTCCATTTCGATTTCGGCGATGGCTTCGGCGGTGGCGGCCATCATCGCCGGCGTGGCCGTGGACGCCGGCGGATGTTCGAATCCGGGGAACTCCGGCTGGTTCTCCTGAAGCTGATCGCCGACGAACCGCGCCACGGCTACGACCTGATCCGCGCGATCGAGGAGATGACCGGCGGCGAATATGCGCCGAGCCCGGGCGTGGTCTATCCGACCTTGACCCTTCTCCAGGACATGGGCCTGATCGAAGAATCGGAAGGCGAGGGCGCTCGCAAGCCATTCAAGATTACGGACGACGGCCGGCAGTATCTCGATGAGCGATCGGAGGAGGCCGACGACCTGATCGAACGGCTGAAGGAGCTTGCGCCGGAGGAGCGGCACGATGCCGGGCCGGCAATCGGCCGAGCGGTCCGCAACCTGATGACCGCGCTCGGCCAACGGGTCGGCCGGGAAGGCCTCGACGAGGAATTACTTCACGAGATCGCAGCGATCCTCGATGACGCGGCGCAGCGGATCGAAAGGATCAAATAGCGCGCCGCCGCGCCTCCACGAGATTCTCATAAACGCGCAGAACGGCGCCGTTGATCTCGTCCCAGTCCTGAGTCCGGGCGTAGGCAAGGCCAGCTTCGCCATGGCGCCGCCGCAGTTCCGGGTCGCGCGCATAGGCCTCGAGCGCATCGGCGAAGCCGGCGATGTCGCAGGGCTGCGTCAGAATTCCGGTCTGGCCGTCGCGGACGAGGCTGGTGGTCCCGGTGGCCACTGCCGCGACGACCGGAATCGCGCTCGCCATTGCTTCCAGGGTGACGTTGCCGAAGGCCTCGGTCACGGAGGGATTGAGGAACACATCCGCACTCGCCAGGGCGCGGCCGAGATCGGTGCCCACCTGATGGCCCACGAACACGCCGCTCGGCATATGTTGCTCGAACCATTGACGGGCCGGCCCATCGCCGATCACCAGCGGGTGGTGCGGCACCTCGCGCCTTCGAAGCTCCTTGATAACTGCAGCGAAGACGTCGAGGCCTTTTTCGAGCACCAGCCTCCCAAGGAAAGCCACTGCAAGTTCGTCGTCCGCGATCCCGAGACTCCGCCGCCATTCCATGTCGCGGCAGCCGGGATTGAACTGTTCGCGATCGACGCCGCGGCTCCAGATGTGAATGTTGCGGTTCATCCGCTGCGCCCGGAGCACCGCAGCCGTCGATTCCGCAGGAACGAGCAGCGCATCGCAGCGGCCGTAAAGACGGCGGAGGCCCGCCCGGAGCATCGGTTCGAAGAATTGAAGATGATAATATGCGAGATAGGTCTCGAAGCGGGTGTGGACCGAGGCGACCACCGGCAGGTCGCGCCGCCGCGCCCAGCTGACCGCGCGATGTGCAGACACATCCGGACTCGAGATATGCACGACGTTGGGATCGAAGGCTGCCAGATCCCGGCGAATCGCGGCGGGCAGGCCGGTCGGAACTCGATATTCCGGACGCCCGGGGATTGGGACGGACGGCAGAGCCACCAGGTCACCGGTCGGTTCGAACGCCGGGCGGTCCACCGTCGGCGAATAGACCCTGACCTTCGCACCCTGGCGAAGCAAATAGCCGACCAGCCGGTTCAGCGCCTGGTTGGCGCCGTCGCGGACGTAATTGTAATTGCCCGAGAAGAGGGCGATTCGAAGGTCGGTCGGATTCACCGGGCGCGGCTTAGCGAGGGTCGGCCGAATTGGCGAGTGGAGGAGCAATGCACAAGCAGGGACTGCCCGCGATCGCAGCTGCTTCCACGCGTCTTTTCATCCTCGGCAGCCTTCCTGGTGACCGGTCGCTCGCCGAAGGCCGCTATTACGCGCATCCGACCAACCAGTTCTGGAAGCTTGTCGGGCGGGCGATCGGCCGCGACCTCGCCAGCCTCGACTATGAGGACCGGCTCCCGATCCTCGCGGAACATGGCATCGGCTTGTGGGACGTCGTCAGCGCAGCGCAGCGCGAAGGAAGCGCGGACCACGCGATCCGCGATGCGGTCCACAACGACATCGGCGGGCTGAAACGCGATTATCCGGATCTGCAGGCGGTGGCCTTCAATGGCGGCCGCGCCGCGAAGGACGGCTCTCGGCTGCTTGCGGGCGTGGAAGGCCTCGATCGCATAGCCTTGCCTTCGTCGAGCGGGCTTGCGGCCATCCCTTTTCAGGAGAAAGCGGCCGCCTGGGGCCAGCTTGCCCGATATTGCCGCGCCTGACCTTGCCCTTGGCGGCGATGACGCCGACATTGACCGGATGAGCGACTTCAACGAAACCGGCATCGCGGATCCGGAGCAGGGCGACGGCAGCCTGTCGATGGTGGACGAGGCGCTGGTGGCCGGAACCATCGCCAACACCAACGGCCTCCTCGTCATCCTCGCCAAGCTCGTCGCCAAGGGCGTGTTCGACCGCGACGACCTCAAGGCTTTCTCGGACAGTTATTCGAAGCCGCTCGACCATGTCGGGATGCGGGAGAACGAGCTCGTCGGGCAGATGCAGGACCAGATGGAATCGACGCTTGCCGAGCTGATGCGTTATCTGAGCGAGCGCGACCGCGAAGACTGATTGAACCCTGTTGACCTTGACACCATGTCAAGGTGCAGAAGGGCGAAATGGCAAGTTCGGAGCATCATCACAGGCACTGTCACGGCGAGCATGGCTCGACGGCGCGCGACCCGGTTTGCGGAATGGACGTCAACACGAGCAAGGCGAAGCATCGGTTCGAGCTCGACGGCATCACTTATTATTTCTGCAATCCGCGCTGCCTCGAAAAGTTCAGGGCCGATTCCGGGCGCTACCTGAATCCGGCTGATTCCGAACCGGCGCCCGAGGCGCAGGAAGGGACGATCTGGACCTGCCCGATGCATCCCCAAATCCGCCAGGATCGTCCCGGAAGCTGTCCGATCTGCGGGATGGCCCTGGAACCGCTCGAGCCGACTGTCGAGGAGGGGCCGAATCCCGAACTGGCCGACATGACCCGGCGCTTCTGGATCAGCGCCGCTCTGACGCTTCCAATCCTCCTGTTGGTCATGGGCGACGAATTGCTCGGCCTCGGGCTCGTGCCGATGCGAACGTCGGTGTGGATCCAGCTCGTGCTGTCGACTCCGGTCGTGATTTGGGCCGGCTGGCCGTTCTTCGACCGGATGTGGGCGAGCATCAAGACCCGCAATCTCAACATGTTCACCTTGATCGGCCTGGGGGTGGGCGCCGGTTACGGCTACAGCCTCGTCGCGGCGATTTTCCCGGGAATCTTCCCGCTATCGCTGCGGACGATGGACGGCATGGTCCCCGTCTATTTCGAAGCTTCGGCGGTCATCACAACGCTCGTCCTGCTCGGCCAGGTGTTGGAGCTTCGCGCCCGGGCGGCGACCGGCAAGGCAATTCGCTCTCTTCTCGGCCTCGTTCCGAAGACGGCCCGGCGGGTCAGCGACGGCAAGGAGGAGGACATTCCGCTGACACACGTCCACGTCGGCGACATCCTGAGAATCAGGCCAGGCGAGAAAATCCCCGTGGACGGGGTGGTGGTCGAAGGCCGGAGCGCGGTCGACGAATCCATGATCACGGGCGAACCCGTCCCGGTCGAGAAGTCGGACGGTGACACGCTGACGGGGGCAACGGTCAACGGCACGGGCGCCCTGCTCATGCGCGCCGAGCGGGTCGGGCGCGACACGATGCTGTCGCAGATCGTCCGGATGGTCGCGGCGGCGCAGCGATCGCGGGCGCCGATCCAGAAGCTGGCGGACAAGGTCTCGGCCTGGTTCGTTCCGAGCGTCGTCGCAGTGTCGTTGATCGCCTTTGTCGTCTGGAGCCTGTTCGGCCCGCCGCCGCCGCTCAGCCATGCGATCGTCAATGCGATTGCGGTGCTGATCATCGCCTGTCCGTGCGCGCTCGGGCTGGCGACGCCGATGTCGATCATGGTCGGGACCGGACGCGGGGCGAGCGCGGGCGTTCTCATCAAGAATGCCGAGGCGTTGGAGCTGATGGAAAAGATCGACACCTTGGTCGTCGACAAGACCGGCACGCTCACGGTCGGAAAGCCGAGGCTGATCGCGGTGAAGCCCATCGGCGACTTCGACGAAACCGAGGTGCTTGCCCTGGCCGCCGCCCTTGAGAAAGGCAGCGAACATCCGCTGGCCGCTGCGGTTATCGAGGGCGCCGAGGATAGAAAGATCGCGATTCCGCATACCAGCGATTTCCAGTCGCACACCGGCAAGGGCGTCACCGGCACAGTCGATGGGCGCCAGGTCGCGCTCGGCAACGCAGCCTTGCTTGGAGAATTCGGCGTCGACGCTTCTTCTCTCGATCGGCAGGCCGACGAGCATCGAACGCGCGCCGAAGGGGTCATGTTCGTCGCCATCGACGGCAAGGCGGCCGGACTGCTCGTCGTTGCCGATCCGGTGAAAGACAGTGCCGCGCAGGCAATTGCCGAGCTCCACCGCGACGGCATTCGCATCGTCATGCTCACCGGCGACAACCGCCGAACGGCCGAGGCGGTGGCGCGTCAAGTCGGGATCGACGAGGTCATCGCGGGGGTGCTGCCCGACCACAAGCAAGCCAAGGTCGAGGAGCTGAAGCGCGCGGGCAAGCACGTCGCGATGGCCGGCGACGGGATCAACGACGCCCCGGCACTTGCCGCTGCCGATGTCGGGATCGCCATGGGAACCGGCACCGACGTCGCCATGGAAAGCGCCGCGATTACCCTGGTTAAAGGCGACCTTCGCGGAATCGTCCGGGCGCGGCACCTGAGCCGGGCGGTGATGCGCAACATCCGTCAGAACCTGTTCTTCGCGTTCGTTTTCAACGCCGCGGGCGTTCCGATCGCTGCGGGCGTGCTTTATCCGTGGTTCAACATCCTGCTGTCGCCGATCATTGCGGGAGCGGCGATGTCGCTGAGTTCGGTAACGGTAATCGGCAACTCGCTTCGCCTGCGCGGAGTGAAATTGTGAAGATCGGAGAAGCGGCAGCCGCCTCGGGAGTCAGCGAGCGGATGATCCGCCATTACGAAAAGATTGGGCTGATCGAGCCCGCCGCTCGCCGCGATTCCGGCTATCGCGATTATAGCGAGCGCGACCTGCACACCCTGCGCTTCATCGCCCGAGCGCGGAATCTCGGTTTCTCTCTGCAAGAGATCGGCAAGCTTCTCGCATTGTGGAACGATCGCGACCGCGCCAGCGCCGACGTCAAGGCACTAGCCCTCGGTCGTGCCGCCCAGCTCCGGCGCAAGGAGGCCGAGCTTCGGGAGATGCGCCGATCGCTCGAACATCTGGCCTCATGCTGCCACGGCGACGATCGGCCCGATTGTCCGATCCTTGGCGGCCTGGAAGGAGCGGATACGTGAATTCCGCGATTGAGGCGGGGGAGGAGCCGGTTTATCGAGTGCGCATGCGCTCGGTTCTCCTGCGCCTGTTCGCAGCCCTCGCGGTTTTGGTGATGCCGTTCGGAATGGCCGCGGCACCGGCCGAGCCCACTCACCATCAGAAAATGGCAATGGCGGTACCGATGCCGATGCAGCATTGCCCCGAGTCGGCACCCGGATCGAACGTCCCGCTCGCCCATTGTGCGATGGCCTGCTCGGCCGCTCTCCCGGCCGTCAGTTCGGCCGAACCGTTCGCGTACCAGGTCGTTCGATCATCGCCACAAATTCCCGCGCTGAAGACACTCTCTGGAATAGAGCCTGAAATCGCAACACCGCCGCCTCGATTCGCCTGAGTTTCGACCGACCAGATCACTCGAACTCAGGAGAATGAACATGATTACCCTTATCGCTGCGGCTGTTGCCGCGGCCACCGCCGCTCCCACTGCTCCGATGCAGATGCCATCCGATGCTCACCAGCAGCATCAGCAGGGCCAGATGTCCGAGATGAAGGACTGCTGTTGCAAGGACATGATGGACAAGATGCACTCTGACCAGAAGATGGAAGGAATGCAGGATCATCAGAACCACGGCGGCAAATGAGCCGTTGACCATTTGAAAGGGAGGCGGCGCCCTGCGTGCCGCCTCCTGAATCTGGAGAAATCAGGTGAAGTTCAAATTCTACGCTGCGGCGAGCGCGCTCGCGCTCGCGGCGCTGCCGACTGCTGCGCTCGCGCAGCACCAGCATATGCCGGGAATGGAGATGCCGGAGCCTCCGCCGCACGAACAACCGGCGGCCGAGCAGCAGATGGAAATGCCGATGGCCGCAACCGGGCATTCCGATCATGCGATGTCCGGCGCGCTTGGACCCTATCCGATGACTCGCGAATCGTCGGGCACGGCATGGCAGCCGGATGGTTCGCAGCACGCGGGGCTGATGAAAATGTCCGGCGACTGGATGCTGATGGCGCACGGCACGCTGAATCTGGTCTATGACCACCAGTCCGAACCTCGCGGCGACGACAAGGCGTTCGTCAGCGGGATGCTGATGGGAATGGCGAGCCACAAGCTCGGCGACGGCACCGTCCAGTTCAAGGCGATGCTCAGCCCCGACCCGCTGATGGGCAAAGGCGGTTATCCGCTTCTGCTTGCGAGCGGGGAGACGGCTGACGGAATCCACCGCCTCGTCGATCGCCAGCATCCGCACGATTTCTTCATGGAGCTCTCCGCGTCCGTATCGCAGAACATCGGCCCCAACAGCAGCGTTTTCGTTTACGGCGGCCTTCCCGGAGAGCCGGCGTTCGGCCCGCCTGCTTTCATGCATCGCGAGGCGATCTTGGATTCGCCCGAAGCGCCGATCAGCCATCACTGGCTCGATTCGACGCACATCAGCTTCGGGGTGCTGACCGGCGGGATCGTCGTCGACAGGTTCAAGCTGGAGGTCAGCCGGTTCAACGCGCGTGAGCCCGACCAGCACCGCTGGAACATCGAGACCGGGCCGCTGGATTCGACTACTGTGCGTTTGTCGTGGAACCCGACGCGGACGCTGTCGCTGCAAGGAAGCTGGGGCAAGTTCAAGGACCCCGAGCAGCTGGAGCCGGGCGTGGACCAGAAACGGTTGTCCGCGAGCGTCCTTTACGCCAACGATATCGCGCCTGGCTGGCATCTTGCCGGCACCCTCGCATGGGGGCGGAAGTCGGTCGAACATCATGATGACGATGCTTTCGTCGCCGAAGCTTCGGTCAAGCATGAAGGCTGGACGCTGTTCGGGCGCGGCGAGATGACAGAGAACCGCGAGCTGACGGCGGATCCGCACTCGCATGGGCCGGCTTATCAGGTTGGGAAAGTAAGCATCGGCGCGGTCCGGGATTTCCGCGTTGCAGACCATTTCTCAATCGGCGCGGGGGGGCTGTTCTCGCTCAACTTCGTTCCGGATTCGCTCGCTCCGCTCTACGGCGGCAACACCCCGGTTGGAGCGATGGGGTTCGTGCGGCTGAAGCTCGATTGACTAGAGCGGCATCAGCCCACATATGGCGCCCGCTTCCCAATCGGATGGCCCCTTCGTCTAGCGGTCCAGGACGTCGCCCTCTCACGGCGAAAACACGGGTTCGAGTCCCGTAGGGGTCACCAGAATTTGTTCTGCCGGTGGCAGATCAAGAATTCTGGTGACAATTCTCGACCTGCCGGGGGCAGGTCGACCGAATTGGTGATAGCGCCTCCCGCTCTTCAAGCCACTCGTCGATAATCGCCGCGATCCGTTCGCCGGCCCTCCCGTCACCGAACGGAAGCGATGGTGGCGCTTTCGATTTGTGCGTAAGCCGCCGCTCAACCGCGGTTACGATCCGGTCCGGATCGGTGCCGACCAATTCGAAATTTCCGCTGGCGATCGCCTCGGGGCGCTCGGTCGTCCGCCGGAGCACCAGCAGCGGCACTCCGAGCGCGGCGGCCTCCTCCTGGATTCCGCCGGAATCGCTGAGGATGAGATCGCAGCGCGACATGGCCGCGATATTTTCCGAATGGGAACAGGGCTCGCGGAAACTGATCCCGGCCTGCCCGAGCAGCATGGTTCGAACCTGGCCGGACACGAACGGGTTCGGATGGAGGATGATTTCCACCTCGGCGAGCCCCTGGCCGGCAATCCGCCGGAGAGCGCTTCCGATCTGGGCAATGCCTTCGCCCCAATTTTCGCGCCGGTGACAGGTGACGAGCAGCCGCGGGAGCCCCCGATCCGGAGACGCGCCGTGATCGCCGGCAACGGAGAGGACAGCATCGATGCCGCTGTTGCCCGTAACGTAAACGGCCCCCCGAACCCGCTCGCGCCGAAGGTTCGCAGCACTCAGTTCCGTGGGAGCGAACAGCAGGTCGCAGTCGCGGTCGATCGCGATCCGGAATTCTTCTTCGGGCCACGGGTTTTCGAGGTTGTGGCTCCGGAGCCCTGCTTCGACGTGGGCGAGCGCAATCCCGGCCAGCCGCGCGCCAAGCGCTCCGCCGAACGCGCTCGACGTGTCACCCTGGACCACGGCCAGCTCGGCGCCGCAGCGACCGAGCGCTGCGGCCACGGCCCTGCTGACGGCCGCAACATGGGCGTAAGGATCCTCTTGGCCGGGGCAATCGAGCCGGACGCAGTGATGGGAGCCGAGGCCGAAGTCGTTCGCGTGAAGCGCCGGATGCTGGCCGGTGAAGATGAGCGTCGGCGGCAGTCCGCGCTCCACGAGGGCCGCGGCGACTGGTGCAAGCTTGATTGCTTCAGGACGTGTGCCGACAATTAAAGCAACGCAACCGGGCAGCTTTCCCCCTAGCTTCGGCTGCTTGAGAGTGCCCGTTCCAGAGCCGGGGTTCAAGCCTTAGCGGAAATTATCCGCGTAGGCCTGGAGCTTGAGGGTGACCGGGGTCGCCGGGACGATGTGGTAGGGGATACTGTTGCGCTCCGCATAGGCAATCGCTTCTTCGCGGGTGCGGAAGGTCAGCTTCACCTGGGTGTTGGTGTCGCCGGAGCCGTTCCAGCCGGTCAGCGGATCGGGAAGTTGGGCCTGCTTGCGCTCGAATTCCAGAAGCCAGATGCCCGCGTTGGCGCGGCCGGACTGGGTAGTCCGCCGGTCGAGTTCGGAGATTCGCGCCACGTTCATGAGCGAGCGAGTGCCAAAGCCACCGCCTGGAATCAAGCCGCTGCGTCAGTAAGCGCGCTGGATCGCGAACTCGACAGCTTCAGTCAGCGCGCTCTTCGCCCGGCCGGTCGGGAAGTTCGAGAGTGCATCGATCGCGCGTCGGCCATAAAGGCGGGCGGATTCGATGGTGTCGGCGAGCGCGTCGGTGGAACGCATCAGCGCGATTGCGTGCGCGAGGTCCTGGTCGCTCGTCCGGTCCCCGCTGACGGCGGCGCGCCAGAATGCACGGTCGTCCTTCGAGCCGCGCGCGTAGGCGAGAATCAGCGGAAGAGTCATCTTGCCGTCGCGGAAATCGTCTCCGACGCCCTTGCCCATGGTCTCCGCGTCCGATGCATAATCGATAACATCGTCCGCAAGCTGGAAGGCGATTCCGAGGTTCTTGCCATAGGCTTCTAGCGCCAGCTCGGTTTCTTCGTCGGCTTCGGCAACCACTGGCGCGACCCGGCAGGCGGCAGCGAACAGCGCCGCCGTCTTGGCGCCGATGATCGCCAGATATTGCTCCTCGTCGGTGTCGATCCGCCGCTGCGCGGTCAGCTGCTCGACCTCGCCCTCGGCGATGACCGCCGACGCGGAGCTGAGGATCTTGAGGACCTTCAGGCTTCCGTCCTCGACCATCAGCTCGAAGGCACGGCTAAACAGGAAGTCGCCGACGAGGACGCTCGCCGAATTGCCCCAGATGAGGTTGGCGGTTCGCTTCCCCCGCCGCATCCCGGAACCGTCCACCACATCGTCATGGAGCAGGGTGGCGGTGTGGATGAACTCGACCGCCGCCGACAGCTTGTGATGACGCGTGCCGGGGTATCCCAGCAACTTGGCACAGGCCAGCGTAAGCATCGGCCGCATCCGCTTGCCACCGCCCGCGATCAGGTGGCCGGCAAGCTCGGGAATCAGCGCGACCTTGCTCTGCATCCGGTCGAGAATGACGGCGTTGACGCCGTTCATGTCCTCGGCGACGAGCTGAAGGAGCGGCTCGAGCGAGGGTTCTTTCGCCGGGTGCAGCGGATGGACGGTGGCGCTCACGCCGCCGCCCTAGCCGCGAAATGCGGGATTTCCTAGCCGGTCACCAGACGTGAACGCGCTGTTCCGGAGGCAAATAGAGCTTGTCTCCCGGCTTGACGTTGAACGCCTTGTACCAGGGGTCGAAATTGCGGACGATCCCGTTGACCCGATATTCCTCCGGGCTGTGCGGGTTGCTCAGCAATTGCTGGCGTAGCGCGCCTTCCCGGCGTTTTCCCTGCCAGGCCTGGGCGTAAGCGATGAAGAAGCGCTGGTCCCCGGTGTAGCCGTCGATCACCGGTGGCTCGCCGTGGCGAGCGACGTAGCGGCGATAGGCGTCGTACGCAGCTTCCAGGCCGCCGAGATCGGCAAGGTTTTCGCCAAGCGTCAGCTTGCCCTTGATGTGAACGCCGGGAATCGGTTCGTACTGGTCGAACTGCGCGGCGAGCATGTCCGCCTTGACCTTGTACTTGGCTGCCGTCGCCGCGCTCCACCAGTCGCGAAGGCGCCCCTTGGCGTCGAATTGCCGGCCTTCGTCGTCGAAGCCGTGGCCCATTTCGTGCCCGATCGTCGTCGCTCCGGTCTCGGCATAGTTCACCGCCGGGTCGGCATTGGCGTCGAAGAAAGGCGGCTGGAGGATCGCGGCGGGAACCGTGATCTGGTTCATCGTTGGATCGTAATAAGCGTTCACCGTCTGCGGGGTCATGAACCACAGGCCCCGGTCGACCGGGTTGGGGAAGCGCTTCAAGTCCAGCTGCCACTGGAAATTCTCGCTCGCGATATCGTTGGCGAGCGGATCGGTGCGGCTGATCGTCAGGTCGGAATAATCGATCCACTTGGCCGGATGGCCGATGCGCGGATCGAAGGACGCGAGCTTCTCGAGCGCGGCCTTGCGAGTGGCATCGTCCATCCAGTCGGCGTGCTCGATCTTGTCCTTGTAGGCGGCGCGAACGTCGTCGACGAGTTCCTGCGCTTTTTGCGCGGTCGCGTCCGGCCAGTATTTGGCAACGTAGAGCTGGCCGACCGCTTCTCCGAGGCTGTCGTCGAGCAGTTGCATCCCGCGCTTCCAGCGCGCCCTTTGCTCGGGGACGTCGCTCAGCGTGTGCCCATAGAAACCGAACCGCGCGTCGTCGAAAGCCTTGGGCAGGAACATCGCGTGGTCGCTGATGAAGCGATAAGTGAGATATTCCTTCCAGGTGCTGAGCGGCACGTCGGCGATGCGTTTGCCTGCGGCGGTGACCGCCGTCGTTTCCGCGACATCGACGGTTTTCGCGGCGCCAAGTCCGACGGACGCAAGCGTGTCGGCCCAGTCGAACTCGGGCGCCAGCTTCTGGAGTTGCGCCATGGTCATAACATTATGGGTCGCAACGGGGTCGCGGCGCCGTTCGGGGGCCCACTGGTCCTGGGCGAGCCTCGTCTCAAGCGCGATGATCCGGTCGGCGCGACCTTCCGGGTCCGACAAGCCCGCGAGCTTTCCCAGCTGGACGATGTAAGCGCGATAAGCGGCGCGGATGGAATCGTATTTCTCGCCCTTGAGCAAATAATAGTCGCGCGTTGGCAGCCCCAGGCGAGCCTGACCGGCATGGACGGAGTATCGGGTCGGGTCATCCTGGTCGGCGGCGATCCCCATGTAGATCGGAGCGGCGTAACCCGGCTGCGCCATCAGCTTCACCAGCGCGTCGCGATCCTGCACCGCGTCGATCTTCGCCAGATAGGGCTTGAGCGGATCTAGGCCGCGTGCCTCGATTCCCTTCTCGTCCATCCAAGCCGCGTAGGCGTCCCCGATCTTCCGGGAGATCGCCGAATCCGGATTGGCCGAGACCTGCTCGACCATCGCCTTGACCTGCTGCTCGATCTCGTCTGGAAGCTCGTAATTGTAGCCGGCGGCGGTCTTGTCGGCGGGAATTTCGTGCGTCTTCAGCCAGGTGCCTTCGGCATAGCGGAAGAAGTCGTCGCCCGGCTTGACCGACTGGTCCATGTCCTTGGTTTCGACGCCCCAGGTGCCGTAGCGGGGACCCGCTGCAAAGGCGATTGCAGGAACAGCGGCGACCAGCGCGCTGGCGAGCAGCAGGTGACGAATGCGCATTGGAAATCCCCTCCGGAGTCGTGGCCGCGAAATTAAGCGCGGCGATTGCCGGAGCAAGCGGCTTTTCGACGAAAGAGCGAGCGGGGAATTCAGCCCGCCGGAAGCGATAGTCTAGCGAGCAGCCCGCCGAGGTCCTCGCTTTCCTCGAGCCTGACGCTTCCGCCATAGATCGTCGCCACGTCGCGGACGATCGCTAGGCCAAGGCCCGTCCCGGGTTTGCCGGTGTCGAGACGAGCCCCCCGCGCGAACAAGGCCTCGCGCTCCGCCTCGGCAATGCCCGGCCCGTCGTCTTCGATGACGATGTCGATGGTGGAATCGTGCTTTTCGACCGTGATGAAGACCCGCCCGTTGCCGTATTTCGCGGCATTCTCGACGAGGTTGCCAATCATCTCGTCGAGATCCTGCCGCTCGACCCGGACCTCGGCCGACTTGTCGCCGGCGATGTCGACGGTAACTCCTTCGTAGAGCCGGTCGACCGCCCGCTGGACCGCGCATGCGCTGTCCCACACCCG